>VGTW01000001.1 GCA_016874555.1 Gammaproteobacteria bacterium
GGATGGCGGACACGACGATCAGTACAGCAACCACGAGCGGCACCCAAACGAGACTGCGGTGTTCCCAGGTCTCGCGGCGCAGCAGCATGATGAAAGACTTGGCGTTCATTGCACGCCCCCGCTCATCTTGGCGACGAATAAGTCCGAGACCGAAGGTGTTCGCAATTCACCGAGACCGTCTAGTTCGCCTGCGGCTTTGTTTTCATAGATGAACACGGTGCGACCAAACACCTCGCGCTCGTGGATCGGTCGTAGTCCGCGGGCGGCGAGAACATGCTCGCTGCTCGTGATCAGTTGCACGTAGCGAGTCGCGATCGCCTCGATGGAGGAGTCGAGGACGATGCGCCCGTGATTGATCAGCAGCACGTCGGTGAGCAGGTTTTCGACTTCCTCCACCTGATGCGTGGTCACCAAAATCGTTCGTTCGTGATCGAAATAATCGTTCAGCAACATTTCATAGAACGAACGTCGATACAGTAAATCGAGACCGATGGTCGGCTCATCGAGCACCAGCAGTTTGGCATCGATGGCCATGATCAACGCGAGATGCAACTGGGTGATCATGCCCTTCGAGAGTTCGCCGACCTTGCTGCGCTGGCGGATCTCGGTCTTGCCAAGTACGGCCTCGGCGCGACTTCGATCGAAGCGCGGATGGACAGCGGCGACGTACTCGAGCGCCTGCGATACACGCAACCACTTCGGCAATACCGCCACGTCGGCGATGAAGCAGACATCTTGCATCAGCGCATCGCGCTCGCGGCGGGGGTCGAATCCGAGTACCGTAAGCTCGCCGTCGAACGGCGTGAGTCCGAGCAAGGCCTTGAGCGCCGTCGTCTTGCCGGCACCGTTCGGCCCCATCAAACCGACGATGCGTCCGGTACCGATGGTGAAACTCGCGCCATCGAGGGCAACGCCGCCCTTGCCATAGCGCTTGTGCAAATTGCTTGCGCAAATGATCGGGGTGGTCATTTCTTTGATCCTGGAGGAGCGGTCGACTCGGTGGTCGCCGCTGGTGCAAACAAGTCTTCGACGGTGAAACCGAGTCGCTGAATGGTGGCGCGGGTGCGTGGCCACTCGTCGCGCAGAAAGCGCGCCCGCTCATCGGCGAGCAACGCGACCCGCGCACCCACGTTGACGAACATGCCACGGCCGCGACGCTTTTCGACGAGATTTTCGTCGGCAAGCTCCTGATAGGCCTTGAGCACAGTCAGTGGATTGATACGAAATTCCGCGGCGACGTTGCGGACCGAAGGCAAAGGATCACCCTCTTTGAGCACCCCTTCGAGAATCATCGCAACCACGCGGTCACGCAGTTGGCGGTAGATCGGGGCGTTGTCGTTCCACTGTGACATTCGCGGGGGTCTCGCGTCAGTTGGCGCGGGCGCACGTCAGTTGGTTAGCGCAGTCGCCACCGGCGCGACACGCGGCAGCTGCAAGTGTTTGGAAGAATGGCCGAGTCCCCAGAACAACAGCATCGTCAGCGCGACGGCGGCGAGGCCGGCGGTCAAGCTCGAAGCGGTGGCGGGGGGACAGGGAATGGCGGGGCATGTGCTCGCGTTACTGTCTCCTGTTAAAACCTTATAGTGTTATAAATAACTATAACACTCAGACGGAGTCAAGGGGGGCCTGATCACGTAGAATTCGCGCGCTATTTTTTGGCCCTGCGCCCCCTTTTCGGAGATGAACTGGAATGAAGCAGCCCTTGAATGTCGCGATCACCGGTGCCGCCGGTCAGATCGGCTATGCCCTCGCCTTCCGCGTGGCCTCCGGTGCCATGCTCGGTGCCGATCAGCCGATTAACCTGCACCTGCTCGAAGTCACGCCGGCCCTGCCGACGCTGCAGGGCGTGGTGATGGAACTCAACGACTGCGCCTTCCCGACCCTCAACAAGGTGGTGGCCACCGACGATGCGCGCGTTGCGTTCAAGGATTGCCATGCCGCACTGCTCGTCGGCGCCCGCCCGCGCGGCCCCGGCATGGAACGCAAAGATCTGTTGCTCGCCAACGCGCAGATTTTTTCGGCACAGGGCAAGGCGCTCAATGATGTTGCCGCCCGTGACGTGCGCGTGCTGGTGGTCGGAAACCCGGCCAATACCAACGCGCTCATCGCCATGAAGAATGCGCCGTCGCTGAAGCCGCAGAGCTTTACGGCGATGACGCGTCTCGATCACAACCGTGCGTTGTCGCAGCTCGCCGAAAAAACCGGCAACCACGTGAACGATATTCAAAAGATGATCATCTGGGGCAACCACTCGGCGACCCAGTATCCCGACCTCAATCATTGCTTCGTGAAGGGTCAGCCGGCGCGATCGCTGGTCGATGGCGACTGGATCGAAAAAACCTTTATCCCGACCGTGCAGCAGCGCGGGGCCGCGATCATCAAAGCCCGCGGTGCCTCGTCGGCGGCCTCGGCAGGCTCCGCCGCCATCGCTCACATCCGCGACTGGTTCCGCGGTTCCACGCAGGGTGACTGGGTGTCGATGGGCATCCCCTCGGATGGCAGTTACGGTATCCCCGAAGGCGTAATCTATTCCTATCCGGTCGTCTGTCGCGGTGGTCGTTGCGTAATCATCCCGGGTCTCGCCATCGACGAGGACAGCCGCAAACGTATGGACACCACGCATCAGGAGCTGCTCGAAGAGCGCGATGGCGTGAAGAACCTACTCGGCTGACTTTCCTGGGCGGCAGGTTTCGGACCTGCCGCTCTTTATCCTTGAGCGCGGCACCAGTAGGCTGTACCCATGAGCCACTTTCTCGTAGCCCTCGCCCTGGTGGCATTGACTGCCTGGGCACTGACGCTCAAGGGCGGCGTCATCGGAATCGTGTTCGTCGCCGCACTGCTGTACCTCGCGTACAAGCGGCTGAGTCTACTCGCCTATACGACGACCTTCGGCGTGCTGCTGGTTGCCTACTCGGTGATCGGCGAACCCGCAGGTCTCTGGAAGGGATTTCTTTGGTTGCTGTTCGCGACACTGGCGCTGATCAATGTCGTGCCGCTACGTCAGCGCTTGCTGACCCGTCCTTTCATGCGCATCTACCGACGCATGCTGCCGGCGATGTCATCGACCGAGCGCGAAGCACTCGAAGCCGGTACCGTGTGGTGGGACGGCGAACTCTTCACCGGTAAACCCAACTGGTCAAAGTTACTCGGGGCAAAAACGCCGGTACTCACCGCCGAAGAACAGGCCTTTCTCGATGGGCCATGCGAAGAACTCTGCCGGATGGTCGACGATTTTGACATCACGCATCGTCGTGGCGATATGCCGCCGGAAGTCTGGGACTTCCTCAAGCGCAAGGGCTTCTTCGCGATGATCATCCAGAAGAAGTATGGCGGCCTAGAATTCTCGGCCTATGCCCATTCCTGCGTGCTGGCCAAACTCTCGACTCGTAGTGCGACCGTGTCGTCGACGGTTGCCGTGCCCAACTCGCTGGGTCCCGGCGAACTTTTGCAACACTACGGCACCGAAGACCAAAAAAATCACTACCTGCCACGGCTCGCCTGCGGCGAAGATATTCCCTGCTTCGCACTGACCGGGCCGCGCGCGGGCTCGGATGCGGCCTCGCTGCCGGATTTCGGCATCGTCTGTCGCGGTCAATGGCAAGGGCGAGAAATCATTGGTCTGCGGCTTAATTTTTCGAAGCGCTATATCACCCTCGCACCAGTCGCTACGGTGATCGGGCTGGCCTTTCGCATGTTCGATCCTGATCGCCTGCTCGGCGGCAAAAACGACCTCGGCATCAGCTGCGCACTAATTCCGCGGGAAACAGCGGGGATCACCATTGGCCGTCGACACTTTCCGCTCAATGTGCCCTTTCAGAACGGGCCCATTCAGGGTCGCGACGTATTCGTGCCTCTCGACTTCATCATCGGTGGTCCCGCGATGGCGGGTCAGGGCTGGCGCATGTTGGTCGAGCAGCTCTCGGTTGGTCGCTGCATTTCTTTGCCCTCGAGTGGTACAGGTGGCGGCAAGGCAGCGGTGTTCGCCACGGGTGCCTACGCGCGCATCCGCCGTCAGTTCAACATGCCAATCGGCAAATTCGAGGGTATCGAGAGCGTGATCGCGCGCATGGTCGGGCTCACGTACACCATGGATGCTGCGCGCTCGGTGACGGCGGGTGCCATCGATGGCGGTGAGAAACCCTCTGTCCCCTCGGCCATGCTCAAGTACCACGTCACCGAGATGAGTCGACAAGTTGCCAACGATGCGATGGATGTCCACGGCGGCAAGGGCATCTGCCTCGGACCGCGTAACTATCTCGGTCGCGGTTATCAGGTAGTACCGGTAGCAATCACCGTGGAAGGGGCGAACATACTCACCCGCAGCCTCATCATCTTCGGTCAGGGTGCCATTCGCTGTCATCCCTATGTTCTCAAAGAAATGGAGGCGGCACGCAATCCGGACCGCGTGCAGGGCGTGCGCGACTTCGACGATGCACTGCTCGGCCATGTCGGCTTTACGCTGAGCAATGCGGTGCGCTCTTTGATCATGGCGCTCACCAACGCCCGTTTCACGGCCGCACCCGTCGACGGTCCGGTCGCCCGCTACTACCAACATATCGTGCGTTTCTCGGCGAGTTTCGCGTTCGCGGTCGATGTCGCCATGTTGAGTCTCGGCGGCTATCTCAAGAAAAAAGAGAACCTCTCGTCTCGCCTCGGCGATGTGCTCTCTTGCATGTACCTCGCCTCGATGGTGCTAAAGCACTACGAAAACCAGGGTCGTCGCCCCGAAGATCTGCCTATCGTCGAGTGGGCCTGCCGCAACCTGCTTTATAAAGCTCAGGAGCAGTTACACGGCTTCTTGCGCAATTTTCCCAATCGCTTCTTGGGTGGGGTCATGCGTTTTTTGATCTTCCCGCGCGGTCTGCAGTACTCCGCACCAGATGATCGTCTGGGCCGTACGCTGGCGGAACTGGTGCTCGCACCGGGTGCGGTGCGCGATCGACTCTGCTATCCGGTCTATCGCCGGGTTGAAGCGGGCAACGCCCTCGGTCTGCTGCAAGAAGTACTCGAGATGGCCGAGCAGGCAGAGACCCTCGAGAAGCGACTGCGTGTAGAGGGCGTCAAAACCGGTCGCGTCACGGCACTCGATCTACCCGGGCAAATTGAGGAGGGCGAGCGGACGGGTCTGCTCTCGCGCGACGAGGCGGCCTGGCTCCGTAACTATGATCGCAAGGTCATGGATCTCATCCATGTCGATGACTTTGCCCCGCACGAACTCGGCACCAACGGCAAGCCGCGGCTCCGCGTCGACGCAGCTGTGCAGGAACAGAACGAACTGTTCGTGTGAACTGCCAGAGCGGGGATGCGGCGGCTCTGTCCACGTTAACTGCACTCGCGCTTCTCTACCTGTTCGGCGCAGTACTAATGCTGATGCTGACGGGAATCGCGGCCGGGCTGGTGAGCTGACGAGGGTCGCCGCTACAAATGCTCGAGGATCGCGCCATTCTTCATGTCGACATGGATGCGTTCTATGCCTCCGTCGAACAGCGCGACAATCCGCAGCTACGTGGCAAACCGCTGATCGTCGGCGGCACGAGCGGACGCGGCGTGGTGGCGGCGGCAAGCTACGAAGTGCGCAAATACGGGGTGCGCTCTGCCATGTCGATCCGCCGTGCGCTGGCGCTGTGTCCCGACGCCGTCTGCGTCAGGCCGCAAATCGGGCGCTATGCAGAAGTTTCAGCACAGGTATTCGATATTTTTCGGCAATATACGCCGCTCGTGGAGGGTCTTTCTCTCGATGAGGCGTATCTCGATGTCACGGCCAGCCGCGCTCTCAAAGGGGACGCCGTCACGATTGCCGGGGACATCAAAAACCAAATCCGCACGCGTATAGCCCTTAGTGCATCGGTCGGGGTCGCGGCCAACAAACTCGTGGCCAAAATCGCATCGGATCTACGAAAACCCGACGGACTCACGGTGGTGGCACCCGCACGTGTCAACGAAATACTCGATCCGCTGCCAATCAAACGTCTTCCTGGACTCGGTCGCAAGAAAGGCGAGCAGGTGGTCGCCGCCGGACTGCATACCCTAGGCGAACTGCGTCTCGCCGACGAAGAACGCCTGCGGCCGCTGTTCGGTGAACACTGGCAGGAGTGGCGCGACCGCGCCGCCGGTATCGATGATCGCGAGGTTATCCCCGAGCATGACGAGAAGTCAGTCAGCAACGAACGTACCTTTGGCGAAGACTTGACCGATAGCGCCGCCATGCGTGCGCAGCTCTCAGCACTCGCCGATAAGGTCGCAGCGCGACTGCGAACCAAGCAACTGCAGGCCAACTGCATCGGCATCAAGATCCGACTGCATAACTTTCGCACCCTTACCCGACAGATGACCTTAAGTAAGCCAACATCTGAAAGTCGCGTCATCGCCGAATGTGCACTCTCGTTGTTCGCGGTTTGGTTGACGGGTACTCGCAAGCCACGAGTTCGACTGCTTGGAGTATCCACGACGGATTTCGTTGAGGGAGCACAGCAGGATCTTTTTGTCGATGTCGAGCGCATCCAAAACGAAAAACTGGATGCCACGCTCGATGCGATTCGCGAGAAGTTTGGTGGCGCTGCCTTGGGCCGTGCAAGTCTGCTCAAGCGCGGTCGCTAACTACGCACGGCGGGTAACATTAGCCCCATCACCATGCCGGCAAGTACGCCAAAAAGATGGGCATCAGTCACGACCGCAGCGGTGTTTGTCGAGACGGGCAGCGCACCCCAGAGGTTTTCCCATACGATTTTGCCGAGCCCGAAAATCGCGACGATCCAAGCGATCGCGTAATAGCGGTCGTGATCAATGAGCAGTCTGACCACCGCAGCGGCAGCCCAAGCATGTAACAGCCCCGATAGGCCTACATACCAATCGATCTCACTCAGCCACCAGAGACCGGCATCGATCGCTGCAATACCGAGGAGCACAATCGCAAGCACATGTCGCAGTGCAAACACCCGACCAAACAGTCGCCACAGCAACAACATAGCAGCGACGTTAAGGCAGGCATGCGCAAGATCGAGGTGTACAAGATGACTGGTCAGGAGCCGCCACCACTCGCCCGCAGCAATGGCCTCTCGCGACCATTGCAAAGAATCGATGAGCCGATCGCTCATGCGGCAAGAATGCTCATACTACAAACATACTCATGCTTCGACTAAAAAAAATTCACTGTTAGTAAAGTCCGTCTCGGTTGACAGCGTAGCGACCGCAGCCTGCCCCTCGATCGGCAGATCCAACGAAGAGACGCTCGCTACTTGACCGGGCAGCCTAGGCAAAGAAACCCGTTGGATGCCGCGCCCAGTGCCCACCTGTAATTCGCGCGCGTTCCAAGTGAAACCACTACCGGTAGCCTTGAGCACAGCTTCTTTACGCGTCCAGCCGCGTAAAAAAATAACATCCTCGGAATCAGCCTCTGTGGTTGCACGCTGCGCAGCAGTGAGTTCAGCGCGTTCGGTATCGGTAAACACTCGCTCGGCCAAGCGACGCGCATTGGGTACCGTTCGTCGCGTCTCCAGATCCACGCCGATCGCCGTCTCGAATCCGAGACCTAGCAGCCACGCGCCATGACTGTGGCTTTGGTTGAAGTGCAGGAGGGGCTGACCCGCCGCCGAAGAAATCAGCGGCTTGCCATACTCACTTAGCACAAACGACAAGGCGCTACCTGCGACGCCGAGTCGAGTCGCCAGCACGCTCCGCAGCAAAATTCTCGACACCGTAAAATCGCGGCGGGCCTGCGCCGAGGTCATCAAGTCAGCACGGTCGCGCTCGGCTCTCGAGAGCAGCTCGCAGTTAGCCGGGCTGGACAGCAATGAGGAAAACGCTGCGAGATTGGCGAAATACAGTTCGATGCCACGCGGGGGCTCGCGATGCCGAAGTGCACAAAAGGCGAGCGGCGACCAGATGGGTGACACGATGCAGCCGACTATGCCCGGGCGGGTCCCGCCCGTGCAATACTTGGCCGCTGCGGGGAAGTTTCGCCTGGCAAGGCACTGGCGCGATATGTCGATCATTCTCGATGCGCTGAGAAAATCTGAAAATTCGCGACTGCGACAAGATCATCCGGTGATCTTCGTAGCGCGCACCGCGCCGCGGCGATCACAGCTGCCGACCTGGGCGCTGGTGCTTGTCGCGCTGCTGGCGATCAATTTTCTGGTGATTGCTTGGGCACTACTGCGTAACGAAGACCGTGGCCCAGCTGCGGCGCGGATTGAGGCCCCCGCAGCCGTGCCCAAATCCGCAGCGGCGCCCGCATCCGTATCGGCAGCGGTAACGACCGATACACCAGCAGTCGTGCCACCGCCCGCCGCCGCAACGACGGCGCGTACCACAGCGGTACGTGCTCCCCCACCCGCGGCCGTTGCGCTACCGCGAACGCCAAGCCGTGATGAGCTACTCGCCCGCGGCTCGACGATCCCGCCTGTCGAACTCAACATGCACGTTTACGACGCGAACCCTCAAGCGCGCTTCGTACTACTCAATGGTCAAAGATTGCGCGAAGGCGAGAGCTCACGCGAGGGCATTGCCATCGAGCGCATTACTCCCGAGGGCGTCATCCTTCGCTTCGGCAGTGCTACGTTTGCAGTCAATCTGCAATGAATGAACCGACCGAGCTCGATGGCCTACAATTGGCTGATGTGCTGCGCTCTGGCATATACCGGTTATTCGAGCAAACCGATCATCTCAATAAAATAAATGTTTTTCCGGTCCCGGATGGCGATACCGGCACCAATATGTCGCTGACGCTGTCTGCCGTGCTCGCGGCGCTGGATCGTACGCCAGAATCGCATGCGGGTAGCGTACTGGTACGCGCCGCAGACGCCGCACTCGATGGTGCACGCGGTAATTCAGGAACAATCCTCGCGCAGTTTTTGTTCGGACTGGGCGATGGCGTGGGCCATCTGGCGCGTATTTCCACCGGAGAGTTCGCGATCGCCTTGCGTATGGGTGCCAACTACGCCCGCGATGCCCTCGCCCAGCCGCGCGAGGGTACCATCCTCACTGTGCTGCACGAATTTTCACTGGCTGCTGAAGCACAGGTGCCACACTCGAGCGGCTTTCCCAGCTTGTTCAGCAATTCATTGATTCGGGCACGCGAGGCGCTTGAAGCGACGCGTGGACAACTGGAGGAACTGCACGCGGCAAATGTCGTTGATGCCGGCGCTCTCGGATTCGTCGAAGTTTTGGAGGGTATGTGCCGCTTTCTACACACCGGTGAACTCGGCAAGGTCGTTGCCCCAGTTCACTCCGGCGATGAGTCGATGGTAGGAACGTCCCCGCCTGCCGCTGATCAGGATTATCGTTTTTGCACCGAGTGCTTGATCAACGCCTCCGTCGGGCGGGAAATCGATCTGCGACACCTGCGCGAAACACTCTCCACGATCGGTACCAGCCTCGTGGTCAGTGGTAGCAAGCGCAAGGCTAAGATTCATGTGCATGTCAACGATCCGAAGCAAGTCTTCCGTATTGCTGAAAACTTCGGTGTCGTCAGTGGTCAAAAGGCGGACGACATGCGCATGCAGCAAAGCGCGGCGCACCACCGCAAGACGCAACGCATCGCGGTAGTCACGGATTCGGGGGCAGATGTTCCCGAGGAATTCATCGAGCGACTCGGGATACATGTGGTTCCCGTGCGCATCCACTTCGCCAACCATTCCTACCTCGACAAGGTGAGCATGACGCCCACCGAGTTCTACCGGGAACTTGTGAGCAATCCGGCACACCCCAAGACCTCGCAACCGCCGCCGGGCGACTTCCGCCGCATGTTCGAATTTTTGGCTTCGCATTACGACGCCGTGGTATCCGTGAATCTGACCTCGCGGCACAGCGGAACCTGGGACGCCGCCAACAAGGCGGCACAAAGGGTCGGCGCCGAGGGTAAGCCGGTCTCAGCGATCGACAGTCGTAACGCCTCGGTCGGTCAGGGACTGATCACGGTGGCCGCCGCGGAGGCGGCACTTGCCGGCGCCAGTCCGCAGGATGTCACGGCGGCCATCCACGCAGCTGCCGAACGTACCCAGACATTCGCGCTCCTCGGCAGCATCGATTTTGCGGTGCGCGGGGGTCGCGTGCCGGCGATCATCGGCAAGGTAGCGCGGCTGCTGTCGCTCAACGTCATCCTGCGAACCTATCCGGATGGTCGAATTCGCGCCGGTGGCGGCCTGATGGGCACACATCGCCGGCGTAGTCGATTCGCACGATTCGTGACTCGACGCTGTCGTTTCGATGCAAGCCGTGAATCGCTGCGGATCTTCGTCGGGCATGGCGGCAAGATCGAGGAAGGTCGACTACTGACGCAGGAGCTGGAAGAAAGATTTCCGACAGGTAGCGTGGAATTTTGTGCGCTCACCGACATGGGCCCCGCCATCGGGGTGCATGGCGGGCCGGGGACGCTGATCGTCGCCGTACACCGCAAGTCCAAGATTTAGCCGAGCGCTGCAATCACCTCGGATGGCGCCTGCACTAGTTCAACCAGTACGCCTTCGCCAGCGATCGGAAATTCTTCGTTCGCCCTCGGGTGCAGAAAACAAATATCGTGACCTGCGGCGCCCTTGCGTACGCCACCCGGCGCAAAGCGCACGCCGCGCGACGTCAACCATTCAACCGCTTTTGGCAGATCGTCGACCCACAGTCCGATGTGATTGAGCGGCATGGCATGGACCGCAGGTTTTTTCTCGGGGTCCAGTGGTTGCATGAGATCGATCTCGACGCGCATCGCGCCGCGTCCCATGACGCAAATGTCCTCATCGACATTCTCACGCTCGCTGACGAAGTTGCCGGTAACTTCGAGGCCTAGCATGTCGATCCAGAGTTTGCGCAAGCGCTGCTTGTCGGGGCCACCAATCGCCACCTGCTGTATGCCCAGCACGCGGAACGGTCTTTTTATTACAGATTCACTCATTGGAATTTGATGATCACCTGATCGACGGCAACACTGTCGCCTTTCGCAGCCAGCACCTCGGAGACTACGCAGTCCTGGGTGGCAAAGAGAATGTTTTCCATCTTCATAGCTTCGATCGCAGCGAGCCGCTCGCCGGCACGCACCGTCTGCCCGGGTTGTACCGAAATATCGACCAGAAGCCCGGGCATCGGCGAGAGCAGAACCTTCGACAGATCGGGCGGCGCCTTGAAGGGCATCAGTGCCTCGAGCCGCGCCTGACGAGGCGAGAACACTTTGACAAACAAACTCGAGCCGTTGTGCGAAATCCGATAGCCGAGCCCGATGCGTTCGATTTGTGCGCAGAATGCTTTTCCGTCGAAGTGACCGTGCACGGCGATATCGCGCAAGTTATCCTCGAACGAAACCTCATGAGTACGGTCACCGATGCCTACATGAAAAATCGAACCGATCGGTCGTACGGTTACCGGAATCTCTTCACGACCTCCATGATCATCGCGTAACACGATCACGAAGTCCTCGCGAATACGAACCTCGCGGTGACGCAGCTGTCCGGTGAGACGGGCTGCGCGTTCGCGCGAGCGACGGTGGGAGACTGCTGCGAAAGAAAGCAGAAGTCCTGCTTCTTCGTGCGGTACAGCCGCCGCAGAAAAGCCCTTCGGATATTGCTCGGCGATGAAGCTGGTGTTGAAGTCGCCGGCGATAAAACGCGGATGAGCGAGCAAGGCCGCCTGAAACGGGATATTACTGGCGATACCGCGAATCACGAAGCCGTTCAAAGCTTCGCGCATGCGCGCGATCGCTTCATTTCGATCAGCCCCATACGTGATGAGCTTGGCGATCATCGAGTCGTAGAACATCGGGATCTCGCCGCCCTCGTATACACCGGTATCGACTCGAACACCGCCTTCGGCGGGAACAGGCTGCGACGCTTCCATCGTCGGCATCGGCGGTCGATATTTGACCAGTCTGCCGGTTGAAGGCAGGAAATTACGAAACGGATCTTCGGCATTGATGCGGCACTCGATCGCCCAGCCTTTACGCCGGAGATCGCTCTGACCAAAAGCGAGTCGCTCGCCCGCTGCAATACGAATCATCTGCTCGACCAGATCGAGTCCAGTGATGCACTCGGTGACCGGATGCTCCACCTGCAGACGAGTATTCATCTCGAGGAAATAAAAGCTGCGATCTTTACCGACTACGAACTCGACCGTGCCTGCGCTTTGATAGTCGACGGCCTTGGCGAGGGCAACCGCCTGCTCGCCCATAGCCTTACGCATCTTGTCATTGAGGAAAGGGCTGGGCGCCTCCTCGAGCACTTTTTGGTGACGACGTTGAATTGAGCACTCACGCTCCCAAAGATATACACAGTTTCCATGGCCATCGCCGAGCACCTGAATCTCGATATGGCGCGGCTCTTCGACGAATTTCTCGATGAATACGCGATCGTCACCGAAGCTGTTTCGCGCCTCGTTGCGACATGACACGAAGCCCTCGTGCGCATCCTTATCGTTCCAGGCGACACGCAGGCCCTTGCCGCCGCCACCGGCACTCGCCTTGATCATCACGGGATAGCCGATGTCGCGGGCGATCTGGACGGCACGCTCTGGTAAATCGATCGGCTTGTTCCAGCCCGGGATGGTGTTCACCTTCGCCTTGGCGGCCAGCTCTTTGGAGGCGATCTTGTCGCCCATGGCCGCGATCGACTTGTACTTCGGGCCGATGAAGATTATGCCCTCCTCTTCCACACGCCGCGAAAACTCAGCGTTTTCAGAGAGAAAACCGTAGCCCGGATGCACGGCCTCGGCACCCGTTTTCTTGCAGGCTTCAATGATGCGATCGGCGACGAGGTAAGACTCGCGTGAGGGTGCTGGCCCGATCGGCACTGCCTCGTCCGCAAGCTCGACATGGCGTGCGTCTTTGTCGGCTTCCGAATGGACGGCTACCGTCTTGATACCCATGCGTTGCGCGGTCTTGATGACACGGCAGGCGATTTCACCACGATTGGCGATCAGTATTTTTTTAAACATGATTCTTCAGACCCCGTGGCGTGCGCTCAAAGGGGGATGTTGCCGTGCTTGCGCCACGGCTCCTCAATTTTTTTGTCGCGCAACACCGTCAACGCCCGACAAATTCTTCGACGAGTGCCGTGCGGCATGATGACGTCGTCGATGTAACCGCGGGCACTAGCAACAAAGGGGTTGGCGAACTTCTGGCGATACTCGGCTTCTCTCGCTGTAAGTTTGGCGGGGTCAGACTTCTCTTCACGGAAAATGATTTCGACCGCACCCTTTGCACCCATGACAGCGATTTCAGCATTCGGCCAGGCGAAGTTGATGTCACCGCGCAGATGTTTCGAAGCCATGACGTCGTAGGCGCCGCCATAGGCTTTGCGAGTGATGACGGTGATTTTCGGCACCGTGCACTCGGCGTAGGCATAGAGCAACTTGGCGCCATGCTTGATAATGCCGCCATACTCCTGCGAGGTGCCTGGCATGAAGCCCGGCACATCGACGAAGGTTACGACAGCAATGCTGAACGCATCGCAAAAACGTACGAAGCGCGCCGCCTTAATGCTGCTCTTAATATCGAGGCAGCCCGCCAGCACCAGCGGCTGGTTGGCAACGATACCCACCACCTGACCATCCAGCCGTGCGAAGCCGATGATGATGTTCTTTGCGTAGTCGGGCTGCAGCTCAAAGAATTCACCGTCGTCGATGACCTTGTTTATCAGCTCTTTCATGTCGTACGGCTTATTCGGGTTATCGGGGACCAGTGTGTCGAGCGAGTACTCGTCTCGATCAGGCGGATCGAAGGCCTCGCGCATCGGCGGCTTCTGCCGGTTGTTCGCGGGTAAATAGTTGAAGAAGCGGCGCAGCATCAACAGCGCCTCGACGTCATTATCGAACGCGAGATCGGCAACCCCGCTGCGCGTAGTGTGCGTTACGGCACCGCCGAGGTCCTCGGCTGTCACCTCTTCGTGCGTCACAGTCTTCACCACCTCAGGTCCGGTAACGAACATGTACGAACTGTCCTTCACCATGAAAATGAAATCGGTGAGTGCCGGGCTATAGACGGCACCACCTGCCGAAGGACCCATGATCAGACTGATCTGCGGGACTACACCCGAGGCCGTCACGTTACGCTGGAACACCTCGGCGTAGCCGCCTAGCGAGGCGACGCCCTCCTGAATGCGTGCGCCACCGGAGTCATTGATGCCGATCACCGGCGCACCGACCTTCATAGCGGTGTCCATGACCTTGCAGATTTTTTGCGCATGCGCCTCGGACAGCGAGCCGCCGAACACCGTGAAATCTTGACTGAATACGAAGACGAGGCGCCCGTTAATAAAGCCGCAGCCCGTCACCACGCCATCGCCCGGAACTTTTTGATCCTGCATACCGAAGTCGCTACAGCGGTGCTCGACAAACATATCCCATTCCTCGAACGTGCCCTCATCGAGTAACAGTTCGACACGCTCACGCGCCGTCAGCTTACCTTTGGCATGTTGCGCAGCGATGCGCTTCTCGCCACCACCCTGTCGCGCCTGTGCGCGCTTGTTCTCGAGTTGATGAATGATGTCGTGCATGGCAAGCCTTCCTGTGAGTACAAATCGGTCAGTGGGCTTCGAAGAGATCGAGCAATCGGCGTGCAGCAGATGAAGGCGCTACCCGACCTTGGCTTACATCCTCTAGTGCCTTGGGTAACGCAGTGCGCACGGCTGCACTTTCACGAAAATCCGCAACCA
Organism: Gammaproteobacteria bacterium; assembly: GCA_016874555.1. Lineage (GTDB taxonomy): Bacteria > Pseudomonadota > Gammaproteobacteria > Steroidobacterales > Steroidobacteraceae > UBA964. The sequence goes on from VGTW01000001.1 coordinate 14,625, forward strand.
ATTGCGCGTGTACCTGATCCCACATCCAGGTGAGCGCCTGGTGGCGTCGACGTTCAGAGAATTCACCGCTTTGCTCGCGCAGACGTATGAAATTGGTCGCATGCGACCAGAAAGCTTCAAGCCCGAGCGACTTGAGCGCGCTACCGCGCATAACGCGGGTTTGCCAACGTTCCTCGCCATGGCTACCCGGCGCTCCAGTAAAGCGCAGCACGCGCAAGGCCGAGGTGATCTGCGCCTCGGCGCGCGCCGCCGCATCAGGATCGAGATCGGCTTTATTGATGACAATCAGATCGGCGAGTTCCATGATGCCTTTCTTCATGGCTTGCAGATCGTCACCGGCGTTCGGCAACTGCAACAGCACGAACATATCAGTCATGCCCGCCACCGTAGTCTCGGACTGACCGACACCGACTGTCTCGACGATCACTACGTCGTATCCGGCCGCTTCACAAACCAGTATTGCTTCGCGGGTTTTTTCAGCGACGCCGCCAAGCGTACCCGATGACGGGCTAGGTCGAATATAGGCGTTTTCTTGGACCGAGAGACGCTCCATACGCGTCTTGTCACCGAGGATTGAACCGCCCGAAATCCCTGATGACGGGTCGACCGCGAGCACGGCAACCTTATGACCCTGCGCCAACAAAAACATGCCGAGCGCTTCGATGAAGGTCGACTTGCCAACGCCGGGCACACCCGAAATACCGAGACGTAGCGCTTTGCCGGTGAAAGGTAGCAAAGCATCGAGCAAAGCATCGCCGCGCTTGCGATGATCGCTGCGCGTCGATTCGAGCAACGTGATTGTCTTGGCTAGCGCACGCCGATCGTAGGCACGCACGCCTTCAATCAAGCGAGCATCGTCCTGCTCAGGCAAGGTCACACGCACGCTTTATATTGTTAAGTACGTCGCGCGCACTGTCAGGAATCGGCGTGCCGGGTCCGTAAATGCCTTTGACGCCAGCGTCGTACAGGAACTGGTAGTCCTGTTGCGGGATCACACCACCTACGAAGACGATGATCTCGCCCGAGCCCTGCTCGCGCAGCGAACGAATGATCTCCGGAACCAAAGTTTTATGGCCGGCGGCGAGGGTGCTGACACCCACCGCGTGCACGTCGTTTTCGATCGCCTGCCGCGCACATTCTTCGGGGGTCTGAAACAGCGGCCCAACATCGACATCAAAACCGAGATCAGCGAAGGCACTGGCTACCACCTTGGCACCGCGGTCATGACCGTCTTGGCCCAGCTTGGCGATCAACACGCGCGGCCGACGACCATGATCTGCAGCGAACGCCGCGATGTCGCCTTGCAGTTTGGTCCAATCCTCCTGCGATTCGTAGGCTCCTGCGTACACGCCGCTCACCTCCTGCGAATTGGCACGATGTCGCCCCCAAACTTGCTCGAGCGCATCGCTGACTTCACCGACTGTCGCGCGCAATCGCATAGCCCCAACGGCAAGTGCGAGCAGATTGCCTTCACCCGATGTCGCAGCGGACGTTATCGCGGCCAGAGCCGCATCGACCTTGGCGGCATCGCGCGTCGTGCGCACCTGCTGCAGTCTCGCGATCTGGTTGTCACGGACCACGACATTGTCGATCTCGAGAATCTCAACTGGCTCTTCTTTCTCGAGCTTGAATTTATTGACGCCGATGATGACGTCACGACCAGAATCGATCCGGGCCTGCTTCTCGGCAGCACTCGCCTCAATGCGCAACTTAGCCCAGCCACTTTCGACTGCGCGGGTCATACCACCCATGGCATCGACTTCTTCAATGATGGTCCAGGCCTTGTCGGCCATTTCCTGCGTGAGCTTTTCCATCAGGTAGCTGCCGGCCCAGGGGTCTACGACCTGCGTGATATGCGTTTCTTCTTGTAGGATGAGCTGGGTGTTGCGCGCGATTCGCGCGCTGAACTCGGTCGGCAGCGCAATTGCCTCGTCAAAAGAATTGGTATGCAGGCTTTGCGTACCACCAAAAACGGCCGCCATGGCCTCGATAGTGGTACGAACGACGTTATTGTACGGATCTTGCTCAGTGAGGCTCCAGCCTGAAGTCTGACAGTGCGTGCGTAACATCAAGCTCTTCGGATTCTTTGCCCCGAATCCTGTCATGATCTTCCACCACAAAAGCCGCGCCGCACGCATTTTTGCGATCTCGAGATAGAAGTTCATGCCGATCGCCCAGAAAAAACTGAGCCGACCGGCGAACTCGTCGACATCGAGGCCCTTAGCAAGCGCAGTTTTCACATACTCCTTGCCGTCGGCCAGCGTAAAGGCGAGTTCCAGCGCCTGATTCGCCCCCGCCTCCTGCATGTGATAACCCGAAATCGAAATCGAGTTAAACTTCGGCATGTTGTGCGCCGTGTACTCGATGATGTCACCGACGATACGCATCGACGGCCCGGGTGCGTAGATGTAGGTGTTGCGCACCATGAATTCTTTGAGAATATCATTCTGGATTGTGCCGGAGAGTGCCGCCTGCGCCACACCCTGCTCTTCGCCGGCGACGACGAACGCCGCCAGCACCGGCAGCACCGCACCGTTCATCGTCATCGACACCGAAACCTTGTCGAGCGGGATACCGTCGAATAGGATCTTCATGTCCTCGACGGAATCGATCGCCACGCCCGCTTTGCCGACATCGCCACGCACTCGCGGGTGATCGCTGTCGTAGCCGCGATGAGTCGCCAGGTCGAAAGCAACCGATACGCCCTGGCCGCCTGCGGCCAGCGACTTGCGGTAGAACGCATTCGAGGCCTCGGCCGTCGAGAATCCCGCGTACTGACGAATGGTCCACGGCCGTACCGCATACATGGTGGCTTGCGGACCGCGCAGGAAGGGTGCAAAGCCCGGCAGGGTGTCGGCGTACTGCAAACCGTGCAGGTCTGCCGCGGTATAAAGCGGCTTGACCTCGAGACCCTCGGGCGTCTTCCAGGTAAGTTTGGTGACGTCACCGCCCGGCGCTGCCTTCGCGGCAGCCTTCGCCCAAACCTCGAGTTTGGCGGATGTCAGGAGGTCATCACGATCCATGGCGTCCCTGTCCAAGTCCGTCTCGCCCGCCCCCGGCGGGCGGGCCTAGGAAGCCTGTTGGAGTGTACCCACCATGAACCTCCCCGGCGAGTCCAGCGCCCGGGGTGGCCGCGCGCAGGTCAGGGCGTGGCGACCCAAGCCGTGTAGTCGCCCTCAAGGTGCTTCAGGTTGGAGTAGCCGGCGTCGCGCAGCGCCTCGATCGCCATGGCGGCCCGTCGGCCGCTCGCGCAATAGACGATGATCTCGGCGTCTTTGGCAGCACCCACGGCAGTCGCCGGGCTTACAAGCACGGCGTTGTGGGCGACGTTGATCGCGCCGTCCACATGACCCGCGGCGAATTCCTCGGCGCGTCGTACATCGAGCACTACGGGCTGCGCACCGCCCTGAGCCAGTCTGGCCCTGAGTTCGGCGGGCTTCACGGCCGACACTAAGGCAAGAATTTCGGCGACGCGCTCGGGCGATGGCAGCGGCGGTGAGGCCGCGGGAGCCGCCGATGCAGCGGGCGCCGCAGTCGGCGCACTCGCGCGCTGCGGTACCTTTACCAGTTTGCCGACGTTGTATCCCATGTCAGCGACTTTTATGACGAGTTCTGCATAGCGCGCGTCGTCGATCGTCGGGGTGCGCGCCATGATCCACACATAGTCGCGAGCGCTGCGCGCGATAATGGTCTCGGTGTAATTGGCATCGACGTGCGAAATGACGTACTCGGCCTTTACCGGCCAGATGAACTGCATACCCCAGATGGCATTGTTGGTGCCGGGGATCACGAAGCCCTTCGGCTCCATGCGCTTGGCTGGCCCGTCGAAAGCACCTTTATTGAAAGTGAAGGTGGTCTTGATCGTACCGTCGGACGCGAGCTCATAGGATTCAACCGCGTTGTAGATGTCTTTTTCGATGAACGTCGGAATGACGCCGATGACGTACCACGGGCCCATAAACCGTGGCAGATCGATGGCGGACACCACGGGAACTGTGACTTTCTGCGGCGAAACTCCGCAGGCCGCGAGCAAGCCCAGCAGCAATGCAGCAAATATCGCTCGCAAGCACTTGCACGCCGTACAGCGGATCACCAACGAATTTTCTTGGATCATGTCGATGCCTCCTTGTCGATTCGGGATAATCACTCCGCGATATACCAACGCCCGTCAATCCGCTCGAGCACATAACGATCAAAGGGCAGCCCCTGACCTTCGACATCGTACACGGCACGATTACCCTCCCGCTCAAGAGCAGGTGCCGTGCGCCGCACGATGCGTAGCGCGGCAATTAGCAACTCGCGGCTTGCGATGCTGCGATTGCATCCACTCACCAAAGAATCGAGCGTACGCGATGACAAGCTGCGCCGCAGTTCCGGACTGAGATAGTCGCGATAGTAACGATCGCACTTTCCGTCAACGAGCGCTTTTTCTGCCTGTTCCAGCAAGGCGAGAATCTCCGGAGTGTTGCGCCCAGTCGCTACCGGCGCCGCTCGCTCCACGGCTGTCGGCCCGGTACTTGGAGTAGTCGTGTCGCGCGTACGCCCGTTCAGCAGATCGTCGATCTGCGCCTCGAGCTCAGGGGCAACCGCAGCCTTCCATTCTTTGCCGTAGGGCAGCAGAGTCACGAGTTCGATAACTTCGAGTCGCCCTCGATCGCGCGGCGGTTTACCTTTGACGATCACGTGCAACTGATTGTTATCACGTACTGCGATCAGACCCTCGAGCTTTTCATAGAATCGGCTACGCACACTCAGTTTGCGCGCGAGGCTACGAAACAGATTGACGCTGGTCGATCGCTCGATTTCGCCCATCGGCATTCCATCGCCGAACAGACGAATGCGCATCGCCGATTCGCCGCGGGCTGCTTCTTCACGAAGTTTTTGCACGATCATAATCCGTAGCCGATCGAGCTCGGTTGGGTGGATGGCAAAGGCGACGGCCTGCGTATCACCCGCGGCGACCGCAGCGAGATACTCGGCTGCCGCGCGCTCCTGACCAGCGGTGACACTTTCCGCCGCCTGAACCGGCCACAACAACAGTGTGCTCGCGATAACCATCCATACCGTCACCAACAAGGACAAAGTTTTTCTCGACTTAGGCCTCATTGGCGAGACCCCAGCTCGTTCGCGTCATCGTGTTTACGACCCAGGATCCAGCCATTGACGGCCCAGGGGACAGCAAGCGCGGCGCCGATTAGCGCCGCTCCAGCAGGCGACGCCCCTACTGCATCGAGCGCACTCTTCGCTTGCGCGCCGACGTAATCGGCAGCGCGATACACTGGTACATCGACAAAACTTTTGGCTTTGTACTTTGACTCGGTATCAAGCGAGCCCCAAAGCATTTCGCGACCTGGCCTGATGAAGGCGTATTCACCCCACCGACGCAGTATAAGCAACGCCGCAATCATGCCGAATACGTTGACCACGGAGAGCGCCACGAAACCGAGGAACATCAGCACTGGCACGAAAGTGAGCAGTGTGCGCACCCCGAGTCGCGAGGCAATGCGACCGGTAAGAAAAAGTTGCGAAAAGATCGTCAGTCCCTGCACGATGAAATCGATATTAGCGAATACCTCGGTTCGACGGGTCGTATCGGCGAAAGTTTCACTAACGATTCGTAGTTGCTCGAAATAAAGAAATGTATTGACCGCCGACAGCAGCACTACGAACGAAGCAATGCCAAGTAAATAAGGCGAACGCAACACGATAAAAATACCGGCGAACGGATTGCCGCCGAGACCCGTATCGTCACTTGTAGATTCTTTGCTCGCTGCAGCCGATACAGCGACATCCGCATCGCGCTTGCGATTCCAGATGCCGATCAGCACACGCTGGCAAATGATCGCGCCTAGAAACCCTACAGTCCCAAGATACAGTACACCGGAATTACCGATCGAGTCGACCAACAGGCGAGCGGTGAGCGGGCCGACTAGGGCGCCGAACGTACCGCCGGCCGCAATGAAACCGAACAGGCGCTTTGATTGCTCTGCGGAGAACATCTCGAGCAGAAAACTCCAGAATACCGATACCAGCATCAAGTTGATGACGCTGATCCACACATAGAAAAAAGTTCCGACTAGAAGGTTGGACTCATCGACCTGAATCGACGAGCCGATGAAAGCGAGGATGATCGCCACCACGCCGTAGAGCACAGGCAGTAACAGGCTGCGACGCAGCCGGGCCACCAGCCATCCCCAAAGTGGCACGATCGCGATCGAAAACAAGGCGGTGTAAAGCCAGAGATCAGCGACCCGATCGCGCCCCAGCAGCGTTGCTACAGTCTCGCGCACCGGGCGCACAGCGAAATAACTGCCAAGCACAAAGAAAAACAAACAAAATGCCGCGAGCACGGCGGTCGACTCGCGCGGCTCGACGCGCGCGAAACGGGCCAACCGACGCTGCAACATGGTCTCAGCGCTCATCAGCGGCAAGCCCAGAGAACATGGCGGTGAAATCGGTTCGCGTCCCAGGGCTATCACCGATCAACTCGAACGTCTTACTACGCGCCGCCGCGTTGCCGAGGGCTTCTAGACAAACGGTCGCCACGTCCGCACGCGAAATGCGACCTTGATTACGTCGATTGTCGCCCTGAAAAACTTTGACGCCTGCGCTACCGCCCGGCGCATCAAGGAGTCCGCCGGGTCGTACGATCGTGTAGGGTACGCCCGAGGATCGCAGCGCGCCCTCACCTTTTTCCTTCCAGACAAGAATATTACCGAACATGCGATTGAGGGGGTGATCGGTATGCGTCGCGCCCATCGACGATACCAGTACGAAATGTTTGACCTTGGCCGCCGCCGAGGCCTCAGCAATTACTTTGACACCGCCGTAATCCACTCGCTCTGGTGTATTCTCCGGGTCATTACGGATATTCGAACCTAGTGCCGAGACCACGTAGTCAACCCCCTTCACTGCGGACTCTACGCCTGTACCGTTACGCACATCGCCGGCAACATACTGCACGGCATCACCGAGTTGGGCCCGTGCCTTCGCTTCGTCGCGTACCAAGGCACGTACCTGCAGACCACGCGCGAGCGCCTGCCTCACGACCTCGCGGCCAGTGCCGCCGGTCGCTCCGACCACCAGCAGGAGCGGGATGGATTTTTTCTCCGCTGCGAATGACGGGACGGCAGCGCTCCCCAGCAGCAGCGCAAAGCTGACGGCAACCACTGACGATGAAAAAAGAAATCGGCGGCGATCGACCTGCTGCATGACTTGGTTCATGGCGATGACTCCTGTTCGGCTATTCGTCGACGATTGACCGAGAATATTCCTGGACCTTCAGCTAGACAGTGTGATGCTGGCGAGACCCCGCCGCGCTCCCGGTCGCGGCGAGTGAACTTTAGCGCCCTGCACCTCGATTTTTTGCACGAGCGCCTGCGCCGCCTGCCGCTCGTAGTGCATTAAGCACTCGGACGGATGGTTGGCAAACAAACCGTACCATCGCAGCAAGTCCGCTTGATCACCATGGGCCGACAGTCCGCCGACGGTGTGCACTTTGGCCACGGGACGGATAAGTTGACCGTGGATGTGCACCTGCGGCTCGCCATCGACACGAGCTCGACCGAGGGTACCGCGGGCCTGAACGCCAGTCATCATCACATGGCAGTCCGGGCGTTCGAGATTGTGCACAGGCGCTCGAGAGCGCGAAACGTCTGGCCGATCAAAATCGGGTTACTCGAGTCGCGGTGCCCGACATCTCGATGGGCATTTATGGTTATCCCGTCGAGGAGGCGGTCCCCATGCTCGCTGAAAAAGCGCTTTGGCTTACGAGTGCGATGGTTCATCTATAAAGAGATCCGCTTCATGCTCTTTGAGTCCGCGCTATGCGACCTCTTCGAGCGGACGCTGCGCGGGCTCCTCGAACCAGTCGATGACGGGTCGCCGAGTAAATCGCTGCTCTCTGATCTCTGATTTGCCGAGCGCTTCCCAAAGCTCACCGTTCGGGCCGATGAGAGCGTCGGGTGCGACTACTGTACGCATGATGGCATCGCCGGATTCGGGCACCTCTACGATCGCAAGTCCCTACGATAACCAAACTTTGTATTCGCCTGGTACTTGCCACCGCGCGCACCGCGGTGAGTCTTTCGTCGCAGGGCGACTCTCAAAGTCCGTCGCCGTCGTGAGTGTCTCGAAAGTGTCGGTCATGAGGCGGACCCACTCACGGTCGTGTCGTAGTAAGCCTTGAATGAATCGCTCGTAGCAGTGTCCGGTAGCGATAAGCGGTAACGGAGTCTTGCTGCGTGGCGAGCGATGATGGCACCGCTCTATAGAGAAACACATCAGGTGATAGAGGTCATCGTTTTCGTGGGTTGCAACAAACCCCTGCGCTGATTTTTTTTTAGGGCCGGCGAGGATGACTCGACCCTCACCAAACAGGGCGAGCAGATCGGCGTGGGTTTGCCGAACACGAGGTCCAAACCGACGCGGATTTCGTTGGATTTTCCAATTCGTCCGGCGTTCATCGACTCGACGGTCTTCGGCGCGTCGCAGACCGCGGGTGTGGGTGTCGGTGACGCTGCAATCGGGGAGGTGAATCATCGGAGCCTCCGGGGGTAAGCGTGACAGAGCTAATAGTCAATCGGGATACCCCTCGGCTGGATCAAAGAATGACCCAGCCGAGGGATTTTGGTTGGCCGTTACGGGTGAAGGCGCTGAGATGAACCACCTGACCCTCGTGGATCAGCACAGCGCCCAGGGTGTCCTCGCTTTCGATGCGCTAGTCTTCGCCAAAGCCGAGCGCGGGTTTGCGCAACACGGGAAGCTTCTCCAAGGTCGCCAAGAACTGCTGGATCTCGGCGGCGGTGGCCATACCGCGCTGCACAAATGGCTCAAGCCTTTGCCGCCGACAAGACGAGGATGACAAAATGAAACAATCTCTTTTATAGCGGTTTGCAGGGGCGTGCGACCCGGAGTAGACAGTAGTTCAGTGCCAACATCAGGCGCGATGATAAAAAGCATTGTGAAATCAGGCTTGCTGGCAAAACACCCTGCCAGATCCTTTTTCTTCCTGCCGTCTACCGTCTACTCCGGGCCGCATGGACCTGATATTCGCTATATGTTGCGCGTGAGCTTCAAGTGAGGAAACCAGGATGGACTATTTTATTGTCAGATCGTTCGATCACGTGGGCTATTACGAAACGCGCCTGGTGTTGTTGCTCATTGGTCTCGCGCTGGTGACGTATGCCGCCGTACGCAAGCGCGATTATCGTTACGCCCTCGCCTTTGCCAGCGGCGTGGTGTTTCAGAGCTTGCTGGAATGGCTTCTGGCGGCGCTGGGCTTGCGCGGCAGGAATTACAGCCTGTCGCTTTTGGGCGTAACGTTTTCCGCGACGTGGTCGATTGTCTGGCAGGGGCTGGCCGAAGGCGGCATCCTGAGTTTGATGGCGTTCTGGTTCGCTGACTTGTTTCATTTTTCCAAAGATCAGGCCGCCTTGCCGCGCCGCGCGTTTTACGCCGTGTGCGTCGTGATCGTCGTCCTGGCTGGCGCGGTAGGCGTCATGGCGCGCGGGCTGCCCATCAGTTCGCCGCGTCCGATGTTTGCGCCGCTGCCGATGACCATCTCTGTCGTGACCATCGCGGTTTCGGCGCTGTTGATCTCCCTCAAGGGCTGCACGGGTTGGCGCGCTCTCGGCTGGTTTTATCTGGGTCTGCTGGTTTATGTCGTGCTGACGTTTGAACCGCTGCATGTGCTGGGCGCGCGATACGTCGCGGTGCGCACCGCCGAAGGCGGTTTCGCCGCCGCGCCGTGGTTGCCGCAAATCGGCCTGATGCTCTATTCCCATCTTTACGAAGTCGCGGGCGGGAAGATTTATTACTTCGTTGTCCCGTATGTGCTGGGTCTGCTGAACAGTAAAGGAGGAAAACATGCCTGAATTCAGGTTTCAAAACTGGCGAATCAATTACGTCGAAGCCGGGCAGGGCGAGCCGCTCGTCTTTTTGCACAACGGCGGTAACGATCATCAAATCTGGGAACATCAGCTTGCGCATTTTGCCGCGACACATCGCGTTATCGCCACCGATCATCTGGGCTTTGGCGCATCCGACAAGCCGCGGGTTGAATTGACGTTGCCGCTGTATGGTGAAATGGTGGCGGCATTGGTGGACGAACTCGCGCTTGCGCCGGTCACGCTGATTGGCAATTGCATGGGCAGCGCGATGGCCTTTCATTACACGCTGCAACATCCTGACAAAGTAAGGCGATTGATCTTGTGCAACATTACATCGGAAAAGATTCTGCTGGCAGGGCCACTCGGCGCCGTGTATCAGCAATTCGCCGCCAGCAGGGAAGGCCGCGATGCTTACAGTGCGCAGGTCGAAGCAACAGGCTTGCCGCGTGAGGAAACCGACCGGCAATTGCGTTCGCAATACGGCGCAACGCCGCCCGACGATCCGGCGTTCAGCGATTACATCTTTGCCTTGTGTAACAGTCCGGGACAACAACGTTCGCTGTTCAATGTACTCTCGAATTTCGATGATTACCGCACGCCGGATGCATTCATCCTGCCCGCCAACTTTCCACCAGCCTGCGTGATCTGGGGGCAGGAGAACTTCATTCTGCCAGCCACGGCGGGCGAAGAGTTCTGCACTCGGTTACAACCCGCGCGGCAGGAATTTCTGCCGGGTTGCGGGCATTTGCTGATGCGCGAAAAACCGGCAGAGGTGAATCAACTCATGGCCGCTTTTCTGGCAACTCCTGCCACCCAGGCTGCTGATATGACCAGCGGCCTGAAAGGATAGCTCCATGAAAAGTCATGTTTTGCGCCTATTGTCGCTGGGGCTTGGTTGTGCGCTTTATGGCCTGACGTTGCAGGCACAGCAAACTGCCGAGGTCACAGGCGAAATCGAATCCGGCGGAATAAAACGCACGTTCCTCTTACATCTGCCTGCGTCATCGCCGAAAGGAAAACCGCTGCCGCTGGTCATTGCGCTGCACGGTGGCGGTGGACAAGGCAAAGGCATTGTCAAACTGACGGGACTCAATGAACTCGCGGATCGGAACAACTTCATTGTCGTCTATCCCGACGGCATCGAGCGCAATTGGAACGATGGCCGTTCGACCGTGCGGCGCAGAGACGTAGACGACGTGAAATTCCTCGGCGAACTGATCGAGCATCTGGCGAAAACTTATGGCATTGACCGGCAGCGTGTGTATGCGACGGGTATCTCAAACGGCGGGATGATGAGCCTGCGTCTGGCCTGCGAGTTGTCCGACAAGATCGCCGCCATCGCCAGCATCGCGGCCAATCTGCCTGCCGAATTGCAGCCGCGCTGTCGCCCCGCACGACCGGTTTCTGTGCTGATGATTTCCGGCACGGCTGATCCGCTGATGCCGTTTGGTGGCGGCGACATCGGGACGATGGGGGGACGTGGGATGGGCGGCAAAGTGATTTCGGCACAGGAAACCGTCGCGTTCTGGGCCAAAGTAAATCGTACCGCAACGAAACCCGTCGTCACTGATTTGCCCGACGTTGATCCAAACGACGGCATGCGCGTGCGCCGCGAAGTATTCGGCAAGGGCGCGCTGAACAGCGAGGTCGTTTTCTACACGATCACCAACGGCGGGCATACGTGGCCGGGTGGATTTCAATATCTGGGCGAAGCGATCATCGGCAAAACGTCGCGCGAGCTGAACGCTTCCGCCACAATGGGGGAATTTTTCGCGCGGCACAAACGCACGTCATAACAGCACCCCGATTATGGGTAGATTGTGGGACAAGATGGCATCTTGTCCCGTCAGGGACTAAACCAATATGCCAACCTGCTCTTCTCTTTCTCGTCGCCAAATGCTCGGCTTGACAAGCGGCGCATTGGGCGTGCACAAATTGATAAAGAATTCGACCACCCTTGCACATCCTGCTGCCCGCAATGATGAAGGCGTGCGAACGCACACCGTTGATCTCATAACGATTGCAGCGCCTTCCGACTCAAGGTCGGATTCGGCAGCGTCGGCGTGGACTCGAAGTTCGCGCGCAGGCATCTAGCCTCTTCGTCGTAGCGGTAGGTGTGTACCCAATAAACTTTGCTCGCTTCGATAGCCGTCGGACTGCCGGGAAGAATCTGTCAGCGCTGCAAGCCCCACTCCGCGAAATGTTGACCGACTAGATAAAGGATTTCCTGACTACGACCGACGGCAAAGGCCGGCACCAGCACATTGGCGCCATCTTCGTCTGCGGTGCGAATCACCTCGCCGATCTCGGCGAGGGTATCGGCGCGGCAGCGAGGCAGGCGGTCACCGTAGGTGCTCTCCATGGGCACCAAATCCCGCGGATTCGAAACGATGGGCATAGAGCAAGGTCGGCGAGTCGTGTTGGCCAGGATCACCACTGAACACCACTCATTGGCTGATACCCGCTGTGCTGTACTCGAGCTCAATGCTGCTCAAGCCGGGAGTATGCAAGGCATCCCGTACCTGCAAAAAATACTAGGTAGCGGCGCGTAGTGTGTGTCATAACGCACGATGCGCAGCAGCTTGAGCGTGCGCTCGATGTCATCGGCCGTGAACAAGGGTTCTTTCGGGAGCGTTCCGTCATGTTACGCTCGGCGCTGCACCTCGGGCTTGGCGAGATCGGTGGTTTCGTGCAGCAGCAGCGGTAACAGATCGCGCCACGCGGCGTTGGTGTAGATCGGACCGCGAAAGCTGCGCTTCACGAGCAGGGACAAACGCTCGCAGGTTGCGGCGCTGCGCCTCGCGCCCTCCCTGCACCATGCCACAGTCGAGCAGCAAGACCCTTCCACCGACCCGCAATATGCAATATGTGGCAGGAGCCGGTGACCGCGTCTGCTGCACGGAAGAGGTCGATCTTCACACCGAACCTCGCGTAACGCCGACTTAGGGCGCCAACTTGGGTATATTCTGCCCACCCCTCAGATGTTAATCGGAGATCTGTCGTGATCAGCCTCAAAGTCAATGGCGTCGAGCGCCAAATCGATGCCGACCCCGACATGCCTCTACTCTGGGCCGTGCGCGACCTGCTTAAGCTCACCGGGACCAAGTATGGCTGTGGCATCGCGCAATGTGGCGCCTGCACGGTTCATCTCGACGGGCAACCCGCGCGCTCCTGCGTTACGCCAGTTTCGGCCGTGGGCAGCGCGGAGATCCGTACGGTCGAAGGTCTCTCGGGCGAAGCGGCAACGCATCCAGTTCAACAGGCCTGGATCGAGCTCGACGTGGTGCAATGCGGCTACTGCCAGTCCGGGCAAGTCATGGCGGCGGCAGCCCTGATCGAGCAGAACCCCGCACCGACCGATGCCGATATCGACGCTGCGATGAACGGCAACATCTGTCGTTGCGGAACCTATCCGCGAATCCGCGCCGCCGTTAAGCGTGCCGCCGAAATCAAACGCGCTGCTACCGCGGCATGAGCACCGACAGCAGCACCCCGGCGATCGGCCGCCGACATTTTTTGATTGGTGCCGGTGTGGTGGCGGGCGGGCTAGCGGCCGGTGCGCTGCTACGACCCTATCTCATCGGTGGCCACGGCAGCGCTGCGCCCAAAGAATTCAAGCCACATGCCTTCTTGCGCATCGCCGACGACGATACGGTGACCGTGATCATCGGAAAGAGCGAGATGGGCCAAGGCGTCTACACAGGGCTGCCGATGATCCTCGCCGAGGAACTCGATTTCGATCTGCAGCGCCTCAAAGTGGAAATCGCGCCGGTTGACCCAGTGTTCAATCATCCCTTCCTGCCTGCCCAGTTCACGGGTGGCAGCATGAGCACCAATACCACCTATGAATCTTTGCGCCATGTCGGCGCGACGGCGCGCAGTATGCTCATGACTGCAGCCGCAGCACGCTGGGGGGTCGATATATCGACGCTGCGTACCGAGGTCGGCAAGGTCATCGATACCACGGGGCGCGAGCTGCGCTACGGCGAACTCGCCGAGTCGGCCTCAGCTCTACCGCTGCCTACCAAAGAAACCGTCCGTCTCAAAGATCCGAAAACCTTCAGCTATATCGGCAAACCGCAAAAGCGTCTTGACAGTCGGATCAAGGTCACGGGCGAGGCCGTGTTCGGAATCGATGTCGAATTGCCGGGGATGCTGATTGCAACCGTGGCCCGCGCACCCGTATTCGGCGCTAGCGTCAAATCGTTCGATGGCACCCGTGCACGCGGTGTTCCGGGCGTGGTCGAAATCAAGCAGGTGTCGAGTGGCGTCGCCGTGATCGCCAAGCACACCTGGGCGGCACTAAAAGGTCGCGAAGCACTGAGCGTCGAGTGGAATGACGCCGACGGCAAAAAACTTTCGACCGAAGCGCTGCGGCGTAGTTGGCAGGCACTCGCCGCAAAGCCCGGTATCGTCGGTCAAAATATCGGCGATGCCGCTAAGGTATTGGCGAGTGAATCGCAATGTATCGAGGTGGAATACGAGTTGCCTTATCTCGCGCACGCGTGCATGGAACCGATGAACGCGACCGCTCTCGTCAAAGAAGATAGCTGTGATCTTTGGCTCGGCACCCAAAGCCAATCGCAAGATGCGCAATTCGTCGCAGCTGCGTTGGGTATCGACCCCAAAAACGTTCGTGTGCACACCACTTTTCTCGGCGGTGGTTTCGGGCGTCGCGCTAGTGCAGATTCCGATTTCGCCGTCGAAGCGGCCCATGTGGCCAAAGGTATCGGCAAGCCGGTCAAGGTGTTTTGGACACGCGAAGACGACATGCGTCGGGGTTATTACCGACCGTACAGCATCAGCAAAGTCCGCGCAGCCATTGGCGTCGACGGACTGCCCTCGGCATTTCATCAAGTGATCGTCGGCAAGCCAGTGCTCGCCAACACCGCCATGGGCAAGATGGCAGTGAGCAAGGAAGGTCTCGATCCCTCGTCGGTCGAGGGTACAGCAAATATGGCCTATCCCATCCCGAATCTTCGCGTCGAGGTCCACAACACCACTGAAGTCGTCCCCATTCTTTGGTGGCGTTCCGTAGGTCATTCGATCAACGGTTTCGTTGCCAATGGCGTGATCGACGAATTGGCGGCGCTGGCCAAACGCGACCCGTACGAATACCGACAGGCGATGCTCGCCGGCAAGCCCCGTTATCGCGCCGTACTCGATGCGGCAGCGGAGCTTGCGGATTGGGGCCAGCCGCTACCCGCTGGCCGGCATCGTGGTATCGCGCTACAAGAAAGCTTCGGGAGTATCGTCGCGCAGGTGGCGGAAGTTTCGGTAACCGGCGGGAAAGTACGCGTGCATCGCGTCAGTTGTGCCGTCGATTGCGGTATTGCAGTTAACCCTGATCAAGTTGTTGCACAAATGGAAAGCGCCATCAACTACGGACTATGTGCCGTACTCGAGAGCGAGATCACGATCCGCGACGGTGTGGCCGTTCAGGGCAACTTCGACAGCTACCCCGTGCTGCGTATTGCCGCTGCGCCACAGATTGATGTGCGCATTGTGAACAGCGACGGACCGATAGGCGGCATTGGCGAGCCCGGTACGCCACCGATCGCACCCGCGGTCTGCGGAGCTATTTTTGCAGCGACCGGCAAAAGAATTCGCCGTCTGCCGCTCAGTGCCTCACTGAGCTGAGTCGCCCTCAAGGTAATCGAGCGCCAGATTGGCGAAAGTTCGGCTCGCCATCGGGATAGCCATCTCGTCCACGAAAAAGAGCGGCGAGTGGTTCGACGCCGCCGTCAACATGTTCTGGTCGCGCGGCGTAACCCCCACAAAGTAGAAAAAGCTCGGCACTTTTTGTCCGAAAAAGGCGAAATCTTCGGCGCCCGTAACCAGCGGTACCGGCCGCACGTTAGCAGCTCCCGCTACACGTCGCAGCGACGGCAGCACGCGCTCGGTCAACGCCGGATCATTACGCACCACGGGATTACTGCCTGGGTCGAGCTCGAAACTGGCACTTGCGCCGTTCGCTGCAGCGATATTGACCACCATGCGCTCGATATTCTTGACAATCGATTCGCGCTGCTGCGAATCGAAGGTGCGAATGGTACCCACCATTTCGACGTCATCGGGGATGATGTTGTGACGAATGCCGCCTTTGATGGCGCCGACAGTGACAATCGCCGGATTCGCCGTGATATCCACCTGACGACTCACCACGGTCTGCAAAGCGTTGACGATCTGCGCTGAAACCACGATCGGATCGACGCCGCTCCATGGCCGTGCACCATGGGTTTGCCGACCTTTGACGACGATGCGATACGAGTCGGAGCCCGCCATCAGCGGGCCACCGCGATAACCCACCATGCCGGACGGCATGTTGGCAAAAACATGCAGGCCAAAGACCGCCTCGGGGCGATATTTTTCGAGTACCCCTTCTTTGATCATCAACGATGCCCCTCCCTCCTCACCCGCTGGCGCACCTTCTTCGGCGGGCTGGAAGAAAAACACCACCGAACCCGAGAGCTCGGTCTTGAGGCCAGCGAACGCTTCGGCAATGCCCATCAGTACCGAAGTGTGCACATCGTGACCGCAGGCATGCATCACGCCGACGGTCTCGTTGCGATAGGTGGTGGTGACGCGCGAGCGAAAGGGCAGCTCGTTCTGCTCGAGGACCGGGAGGCCGTCCATGTCGGCACGCAAAGCGATCGTCGGTCCAGGCTTACCGCCGCGCAGAACGCCGACCACACCGGTTTTGGCCACACCCGTCTGCACTTCCATGCCGAGCTTCTTCAGGTGCTCGGCCACGATCTTCGAGGTACGGAATTCGCGATTGGAGAGTTCGGGATTTTGATGGAAATCGCGACGCCAGTCGATCACCTGCAACTCAAGTTTACTGATCGCGGCATTGAGTCGTGCGTGCAAATCTTGCGCTGCAGCTTCACCCACCGCGAAACTCAGGGCAGCGACCACACCAAAGAACAGAAATACTGGCAATTGCGATAGGCGCGTCATGGGAACCTCTTTAAAAAATGCGTACTAATTCGTAGATCGACAGTCGACCGTTACGCTCACCCGCTGCCACGAAGCGTCCGTCCGGCGACCAGCGCAAGCAAGTGGGCTCAGCCGCCGTCAGCTGTGCATCGAGCGCCGTGGTGGTCTTGCCCGGCAACCACAAAGATAATCGCCAATCGCGCCCACCCGTGACGAGATAGTTGCCGCCAGGCTGAAAAGCGAGACACTCGATACGGTCAGTGTGCCCCCGAAGTTGCAAAGGACGCGAACCTTCCGGTCCCTTGTCGCCGAAATCCCAAAGCACGATCTGCTCGTGAGCGGCGGTGGCGAGATAACGCGAATCACCACTCCAACTCATGCCGTCAACTCGCCCTGGATAACCGCGCATCTGCGAATCACGCCCGGTGGACAAATACCAGAAATGTACCGTGCCGTCCTGCGTGCCGGTCGCCAGAAAACGGCTGCTGGGACTGAATGCTGCCGTCAGGCATGGCGCGGACCACTTGTAATGCCGCAACTGAAAGCGTGGCGGCTCAACCCGATGTACGACCAGACCGCCGTTCATGGCCGCTGCGAGGTCACGTCCGGGTTTGTCCCACCCCAGCGCCGTTACCGTCGATGCGAGCGGCGCGAATGTATGTTCGACCACCAGCGACGACGCCCACAAAGAAATCTGCTTGCCCGTAGCGGTAGCCAGTCGCCTACCATCGGGCGACCAAGCAAGCGCCGTCGTCCAGTTCATCGATGGTCGCTGTTGAGCAACAAGAGCGCCCTCGGCATCAAATAGTGTGATCCGCGAATCTTGTCCGCTGCTCGCGAATGCGCTGCTACCGGGCCGCCAGGCCACGGCCAGCGTACCCATTCCGTGCTGGCCGATTTCGCGCGCCCCGAGTGCAGACTCGCTGCGCTTGACCAAAAAAACTTTCCCCTCACCACCCGCCACAGCGAGCCGCATCGTATCCGTCGACCAAGCGATATCAACAATATAATCGTCGAGCTTGAGCTCGCCGCGCAGTACAAGGATCGCGTTCGGCGTTTTCACGCGAGACACGAGTGGAGTCCGGCTTCAAGTTTTTCACGATCGAGATTACGGCCAATGAACACCAAGGTATTTCGCCAGGTGGCTCCCGCAGCCCACAGCTGCTCGAGCTGGCCATCTAATATCATGTGTACGCCATGGAACACACAGCGTCGGGCTTCGCCCTCAAGCGAAATCACGCCTTTCATGCGAAAAATATCGGTACCGCGGCTCTTCAGCAAATTAGACAGCCAATCATTGCGCTTCTGCGTTTCGAGTGAACGCAGATCGCTGATATCGATCGAGGAAATTTCCTCATCATGAGGATGCGAAGTAAAGGCCCGCTGCACGATGGGCTTCGCGCCTTCTGTGCGCAGATTGAACTCTGCAGGTGCATGCTCACAAAAATTTGCATAGGTGCCAACAGCGGCAACATCGACAACGAAGTGATTACCCTTGTGATTCACATCGATGGGTTGCTGGGCGGGTGCGACTTTCAGCGAGCCCCCGCGAGCGACCGTCACCGCTTCTCCGGCAAACGCGCGGACTGGCGGCTCGATCGCTGCAGCGAGAGTTTGCTGGGTCGCTGCCGCGACTGTTAGCACTACGAACCCAAGACTTTTGTCACGGGCATCCCCGTGATCGTCGTGGTTATCGCCACGCTTATGTTCGTACGAATGGTCATGACTGCAGCCGGGACCATGTTCATGATGATGATGGGCCTGCGCCTCGGCGCCGGTGCGCAGCGTATGCTGTCCCACGGCCAGCTGATACACGCCCGCCCACTCGAGGGGATATTGCGGCCCTAGAAAAGAGCCGTCGACCGCCAGTGTACGCTGCAGGTCGGAAGCGCCGACATCCAGCACGCAATCGATGGATACATTCGCGTTTTGCGTACGGAAAATACGCGCGGTGCCGTTGATGGCGCGCACCTGACGCGCGACGCGCTCGAGTTCGGCTTCACCGACGGGGTCGGTTTTATTGAGCCTAATAACATCGACGAAGGCGACCTGCTCACCCGCCTCTGTCATTTTATCGAAATGCTTCTCGATATATCGCGCATCGACCAGCGTGACGGTGGCATCGAGCAGAAACTGCTGCTTGAAGTTATCGTCCAAAAAAAATGTCTGTGCAACCGGACTTGAGTCGGCCATGCGGGTGGTTTCGATGATGTAGTCGAACTTGTCGCGACGCTTCAGCAGCTGTTCGAGAATGCGCAGCAAGTCGCTACGACCCGTGCAGCAGATGCGGCCATTGTTGGTCTCGACGATTTCTTCCTCGGCGACGATCACCAGCTGGTGAACCACGCCGACCTCACCGAATTCGTTTTCGATGACAGCGATGCGCTTGCTGTGATTCTCTGAAAGGACGCGATTGAGCAGGGTTACCTTTCCAGACTCCAAAAATCCCGTCAAGACGGTGACAGGCACCCTATCCATAGTAGTCATATCTGGTAGATGATAACTTAAGGTATGGGCAAGCCTTTGGAGTACATGCCACACGATCACACAACACCCCATGATCATGCCGCCTGCATCGATCACGCGGTGCGCACAGCTGCGGACGTCTGCGTGCAGCGGGGTCTCAAGCTCACGCCCGTGCGTCGCCGTATTCTCGAGATTGTCTGGCGCGCGCACGGGCCGGTCGGCGCCTACGACATCCTGGCCGAGCTTGCCAAGGAGCGTGCTAAGGCAGCACCGCCCACCGTTTATCGCGCGCTCGACTTTCTGATCGATGCCGGGCTAGTACACCGCATCGATTCGATCAATGCCTTCATCGGCTGCGACAAACCGGCGCGCGCGCACATTGCGCAATTTCTAGTGTGCCGTAAATGTCACCGGGTCATGGAAATCGATGCGCCGGGCATCAATCGCTTGCTGGCAGAAAAATCTCTGGCCGCCGGATTTCGCATCGAACCGACGTCGCTTGAAATCAAGGGGTTATGCGGGGAGTGCGAAGACGCCTGAGTCAGCGCAGGGCCACCAGCCAAATGCCGAGAAGCAGCAGCGCGATCCCGACAAGTCGAGTCAGCGTCGCCGGGTGCTGCTGAAAGCCGAGCAAGCCGTAGTGATCGACGATCACGGAGGCGACCATCTGACCGCCCACCGTCAGCGCCAGCAGCAGCAAGGCGCCGAGTCGCGGGCCCGCAAACGTGGCAACGCCAACATAAGCCGCACCAAACAAACCACCCAACCACGCCCAAGCTGGCACCTGAGTAAAAGCGTCGCGTGCCGGTAATACATGCCGCGACATGACGAAGAATACGGCAAGCGCCGCAAGACCCACGACGAAGTTGGCGATCGTGCCGTAGAGGGCTCCGCCCAGCATCCGCCCCACGGCGGCATTGAGTCCGATCTGCACGACGAGGCCGACGCCAACCAGAAAAGTGAGCAGCATGGACAAGGATTGCATGCGGTCAGCCTCCGTTTTTCGCGCCGTAGCGGGCCGCAATCCACGCACGACCCCGCGCACTCGACAACATCGCGAGTACGACGTGCCAAAACAGACGTTTGGCGAGCGGGACACGGCGCGGCGGAATGGCAGCATAGACCGCCCTGCCCACATCTTCATGCACGAGCCGCTGCGGGCGTTGTTCGGAGATTGTCACCTGCGGAAGGATAGCGGCGGAATTGCCCTCCGCGCTAGGCTTGGCAAACGGTGAACGAACTACCACAACATTCGCAGGCGCTGGTCGCCCGGCTGCTCGATGCCTATTGCGCACGAATTTGCCCGCCACTCGCGCGCAACACGGTGCTGATCGGCTATCGCATCGAGGGCGAACAGGTGGTGATCCACGAGCTGCGTCGCATTCTCGGCGTCGCGGGCACTTGGGAGCCCGTACCTGTTGCCAGGTTTCGATATCGATCGAGCAGTGGCGGTTGGCTGCTTGATTATTTTGAGAATGGCGTCTGGCAGCGTTATCGTCCGCTGTTACACAGTAAAAGTTTTCTCGAGTTGCTGCGCGAGTTCGACCGGGATCCCGCCGGGATTTTTTGGAGCCGCCTCGACGGCAAGAGTCTGCGCTGGTGCAGTGCGCGTGGGCGTTGCATCGACTGCGACCTGCGTTATAAGCAGGTGCTGGGTCTCGCTGCCCCACTCGCCGCGGCGGTAACCCTGATCTAAGCGTACCGTCAGCTCGACGCTGACCAACTGCTTGCGCTAGCTGCACGCGAGCACGGCGCTAATCTTTGCTCCCGACGAGAAGGTCTTGAGTATTTCGGAAAATTCCGCAAGCTCTGCAACGACTTTGCCATCAATCTCAAGCAGCACGTCGCCCGCGACGAAGCCTGCCCAGGCGACCGGCGAGTCGGGAACCCCCGACTCCGCACGCACCCTGGCTCCCTGACGCGTACAATCCAAGATCACCGCGAAAAAGGACCCGACGTGGTGTTGTCGCGGTCGCGCCATTACCGGTGTTGCTCGCGGCAGCACCACTGTGGCATCGTCGTCACCCTCCGTGGTGAAGTGATTGATACCGTCGAGCTTGCGTGTCAATTGCGCGATGTACGCGTGCTATTCATCGGCGAGGAACATGGTGTAGAGCAGCTCGCGCGGGGCTGGGCGCAGGCCTCATGATGAGACGGCAGTCGTATGTCATGGATGTAGGCGCACTCGGTCTGGGTCCAAAGAAATAAATTTCTGTATCGGGGGTTATTAATCATGCCGAAGAAAGTAGTAAAGTTTGATCGCCGCTCATTGATTACGGGTGTCGCCATGGCAAGTCTGGCGGCGGAAGCAGGCTCTACGACATCAAGCAATGCTGACACGCAAAATGCGCCTGGCCCTTCGGGTGGTACACACGCACTAGGTAATGGCATTCAGGTTTCGAATCGTGGCCAGTACGCCAAAGTGGCGCTCAAACAGGATTTCGTGAACGTTGCTGCTGTCCAGTCGCAGCTCTATTCGATTGATGTACGTGATCGAGCCAATACGCTTAAGCACAATCTCAATCGTATCTTGCGCCTGATCGATCTCGCGCAGAACTCTCCCGAAGAGTGGGACGGCGAGCGGCGCTGGGGTTCTAAAGTCGATCTCGTCTCGATGCACGAATTCCCCATCCAAGGCTTTCAGCCATGGACACGCAAAGAACTTAATCAGGTGGCCTTCGAATTGCCTGGCCCCGAATCCGAGACTATCGGCGAACGGGCCAAGCGCTATGGTTGCTACATTTCCTGGGGGTGCTACGCCAAAGAAAAAGATTGGCCTGATCATATCATCAACATGTCGGTGCTGACGGGCCCCGATGGCAAGATCGTCAGCAAGCAATGGAAAGCGCGGAACATTCTCGGACTCTTTGGTGATGGCGCGTTGATCGGCACGACGATTTACGACGTACTCGATCGTTACGTCGAGATGTACGGCTGGGATGCCGTACTCCCGGTCGCGCGTACCGATATCGGCAACATCGCAATCACGGCGGTCGGTGCCGAGCCCACGCTCTACACCTGCCTCGGGCTCAAGGGCGCAGAGATTCTGGTGTTGTCGGTCACAGGTGGCAGCAACTCAGAATCTGCCATCACTACGGCGCGCGCCAACCGGCTCTATACGCTGGGGGTCGGCAATGCCGTCTCGCCAAACAATATAGGTTTCCCGGAATCTTCGGGCACGCGCGATGAGGGCACGGTGATTGTCGATCCCCGCGGGACGGTACTCGCGAAAACATCGAATCATCACGAAGACATCATTACGGCACGAATTCCGATTGCCGACTTCCGCAAGACACGACGCGTGCAGGAATTACCCGTGGCAATCCTGCTGCCGGTGCTACAGCAATACCAGCCGCTCTTTCAACCGAATGCCTTCCTCGAAAAACTGCCGCAGACCTATCAGGAAGCCGGCGAGATCGTACGTAAACGCATGGGAATCAAATAGGGCGCTGACCGATGAACCAATCTGCCCTCGCAGCGGCGCTCGCTACGCTGCAAACACGCATTGGTCAGGAAGTGCATGTCAGTGACTGGCTGACGATCACTCAAGAGCGTATCAACGTGTTCGCCGATGCCACGGGGGATCACCAGTGGATCCACGTCGATGTGCAAAGAGCAACACACGAGTCGCCCTACGGCGCTCCGATCGCACATGGGTATCTCACGCTATCTTTGAGTGTGCCTTTGCGCGGGCTGGTCGATGCGCAGAAGCCTATTGTTCCGGGCATCACCAACATCATCAACTATGGGCTCAACAAATTACGCTTTCCGAATGCGGTGCGTGTCGGCGCACGCATCCGCGGTCGCTTCGTACTGCAGGCGGTAACGCAGGTTGCGCCCTACGTACTGCAGATGACCGAGCAATACACCGCCGAGGTCGAAGGCGCGAGCAAACCTGCATGCATCGCCGAAAGCGTCATGCGTCTTATTTTTTGATCTCGCGACCGCCAGATGAAATCGGTGTTTCTCGATTTTGCAACCATCAGTAACGGTGACCTCGACACGCGCGCGCTGGCGCAGGCTGCACCGGAGCTCGCCCTGCTTGATGATGTGCAGCAGAACGAAATCATTGAATGTATCGGAAGTCGTACAATCGTCATGACCAACAAGCTGCGACTCGATCGCTCGATCATCGAGTCGGCGCCTATGCTGCGACTGATTGTGCTGTCAGCTACCGGTACCAACAACGTCGATCTGGAAGCGGCCCGCGAGCGTGGGGTCACCGTGTGTAACGTCACTGACTACTGCACCCCCTCGGTGGTGCAGCATGTGCTCGGCGTGCTGTTGTTCCTCACCCACCAGCTCGCGGCATATTCCCGCGAGGCGATCGATGGCACTTGGGGCCAAGCCCGCCATTTCACCATACTGCAGCACCGTATTCGCGAATTGCGCGGTTGCACCTTGGGCGTAATCGGCTGGGGCGTGCTCGGTCAAGCCGTTGCGGCCGCTTGCGAACAAGCCTTGGGCATGCGGGTGATCATCGCCAATCGTCTGGGCGGTGCGCCCACTGCGGACCGTGTCGAACTCGATGCGCTGCTGCGCAGGGCAGATGTCGTGACGCTCCATTGCCCGCTGACGCCGACAACGACGGGTATGATTGATCGCCGCAGGCTTGAGCTGATGAAACGGGACGCCATTTTGATCAACACCGCGCGAGGCGGGCTGATCGATATCGCAGCCCTGGCAGACGCCCTACGTGAACGACGACTCGGCGGTGCCGCCATCGACGTGCTGCCGCAAGAGCCGCCAATCGATGGCAGCCCACTGTTCGCTCCGGACCTGCCAAACCTGATCGTGACGCCGCATATTGCCTGGAGTGCAGTCGAGTCGCGGCAGCGCTGTCTCGACGAAATGGCTCTCAATATCCACGACTGGCGAGCTGGGGGAACTCGACACCGGGTCGTCTGATCAAACCGGCATGTCAACACCCAAGCCGTCGCCAACGTGTCCCGAAAATCTTGGCGTGGGCTTGTGCCGCCCCACTATAGCAAGTCTCGTCAGCATTCTTTGCACGGTTTTTTTGTGTGTGAACGTACAGAGCACGGCGCAGACTTCAAGCGCGCCTGCTGGGCTCATTACCCTGAAGCTCGACAATATCGATCAGGCGAGCTTTGACCCGCGTAGCCCCTGGGCCGAGGATGCAACTTGGCGCATCGCGCCTGTGGAAGTTCGTTTCAGTGCCGCCTGGGATCCACGACAGTTCGGAACTTTTGGCCTTGCTCTGAAAGATATCGAAAAAATTCGTAATGACCACGCCAAGCTGACGCAGCAAACTTTTGCCGAGACACTGCACGCACTTGGCGCCAAACCTGCAGGTAATGTGAATAACGGAAAAATACTCGAACTGCAGATCAAAATTGTCGATCTTTATCTCAATGCGCCGCCACGCTCTGAGATCAGTCCGCTATACATCTATGTATATGAATCAAGCGAGATGACGCTCGAACTCGAGGTGCGCGAGGCTGGCACGGGCCGGGTCCTGGCCACCTTGCGTGATCGCTATAGTGACCCGCGCGATAGCCAACTGACGCTGGATAATGAAATTACTCAACGTGCCGCTAACCGGCTGGCACTGCGTGAGTGGGCGACTCGACTACACAGCCTGCTGCGGCAGGCGGGCTTACGGTAGAATCCGCGGCCTCTTTGCCGCTCATCACATACGATCCTCAGCGATGCCTTCAATGATTACGCAGCGCAAGTTCGCGCTCGTTACCGCTCTGCTCGGTGCAGCCTTGGTGCTCGCCGCCTGCTCCGGCAAAGAGGCCGGCGGCCGGGACGGCGGGCAGCGCTCGGGCACCGGTGGCGGTCCGCCGCCGGTGACGGTCATCACCAGCAAAGTTGAGAGGCGCCCCTTCGGGCCCGTGATCGAAGCCGTGGGTACTGCACTTGCCCGTGAATCGGTGGAAATCACCTCCAAGTCGACCAACACCGTCTCGACCATTCGCTTCGCAGAAGGTCAACACGTCGCTGCGGGGGCAATTCTGGTCGAACTCGACCGTGCACAAGTCGCTGCGGCGCTCGCCGAGGCCGAGGCCAATCTCGTCGAAGCGCGTAACCAGTTCAGTCGCGGTCGCGACCTATCGGTGACCTCTGCGCTCTCGAAGGCGCAGCTCGATCAACTCGAGACCGCCGTCAAAACCGGCGAGTCGCGAGTCGCCGCGGCGCGTGCACGACTCGAAGACACGGTGATACGTGCGCCATTCGCCGGACGTACCGGTTTTCGCAAAGTCAGCAGAGGGGGTCTCGTCAATCCAGGCACCGTCATCACCACCCTCGATGATAGCTCGATGATCAAGCTCGAATTCACTGTGCCGCAATCCTTCCTCAATGATTTGGTACCCAGTCTGGCGGTCGAAGCGCGTGCCGAAGGACTCGGCAGTCGTGTCTTCAACGGTAAAATCACCACCATCGACTCGCGTATCGATCCTGTGACCCGTGCCATCGCCGTACGTGCCGAACTACCGAACGCCGACGCAGCACTGCGGCCAGGCCTGTTTATGAGCGTTCGGTTGCGTGGCAAACCGATCGAAACTTTGATGGTCCCTGAGGAGGCCATGGTGCCGGAAGAGGGCCGTAGCTTCGTATTCGTGGTCGAGGACGGCAAGGCGCTGCAGCGCGAGGTGCGTACCGGCGGACGCGAACCGGGTAGTGTTGCCATCATTGACGGACTGACCGGAGATGAAACGGTGATCGTCGAAGGCACGCAGCGCATACGCAATGGCGGCAAGGTCAACGCCCAGCCGCGCACTACCGCGCCTGGCGCCTGAGCACGCACGCGATGAGTCTCTCCGAACTCTGCATACGCCGTCCGGTCTTCGCAACAGTTCTCAGTCTGCTGCTTGTAATCTTTGGTCTGGTGGCACTCGAGCGCCTGCCGCTACGCGAATATCCCGATATCAATCGACCGGTAGTCTCGATCACCACCAGCTATCGCGGTGCCTCGGCCAACGTAGTCGAGAACAAAGTCACGCAGGTCATCGAGGATCGTGTCGCCGGTATCGAGGGCATCGTCAAACTCGAATCGGACAGCGCCGACGAGCGCTCGAGCATCCGCGTTGAATTTGATGTCTCTCGCGATATCGACGACGCTGCAAACGACATCCGCGATCGCATCTCGCGCGTGGTCTCACAATTACCGCCGGAGGCGGACCCACCACAGGTCACAAAGTCCGACTCCAACGCTGAATCCATAATGTTTCTCAGCTTCAGCGCAGAGAATATGACAGCGCTGCAGGTGACCGATTACGCTGAGCGCTACATCGTCGATCGACTCTCGACGGTGCCCGGCGTATCTCGCGCTTCTATGTCTGGTGCACGTCGTGCCGCCATGCGGGTGTGGGTCGACCGGCAGGCGTTGGCCGCACGGGCTTTGACCGTCGGCGATATTGAATCGGCGCTGCGTCGCGAAAACGTACAATTGCCGGCGGGGCGTATCGAGTCCGAGCAGCGTGAGTTTTCTTTACGTACCGAAGTCGATCTTGATAGTGCGGAAGACTTTCGCGATCTGGTGATCGGTCGTGGCCCAGAAGGCCATCTGGTGCGCCTCGGTGAAGTCGCCGAGGTCCGTATCGCTGCCGAGAACGACCGTACGCTCATGCGTACAAACGGGCTGGCCGGTGTTGGTATCGGAATCGAAGCCAACTCCAAGGCGAACGTACTCGACGTCGTCCACGGCGTGCGCGAAGAAGTCGACCGACTGCAGAGAACTTTTCCCAAAGGCGCAATGCTGATGATCACCGTCGATAACGGCGTGGCGATCGAGGCGGCGCTGCGCGAGGTGCTAATCGCGGTTATCTTCGCGTTCATCTCGGTGCTCATCGTCATCTACGGTTTTCTGGGTACGCTGCGTACCACCATCATTCCGGCCGTCACCATTCCAGTATCGGTGATTGCCGGATTCATATTTGTCTATGCACTCGATTATTCTTTGAACGTGATTACCTTGCTCGGGGTCGTACTGGCGATCGGGCTGGTGGTCGACGACTCAATTGTGGTACTCGAGAATATCCATCGCCGCGCCGAACTCGACGAGCCCTCAATGGTCGCCGCGATTCGCGGCAGTCACGAAATCGCCTTTGCGGTAATCGCCACCACTCTGACCCTGGTCACAGTGTTCGTGCCGATCTCGTTCCTACCCGGTGACAACGGCCGCCTGTTCCGCGAGTTCGGTCTAACGCTCGCCGCCTCGGTGCTGTTTTCGGCGCTCGTCGCCCTGACGCTGACGCCAATGATGGCCTCGCGATTACCCCCAGAACGCGAAATGAAACATGGGCGTTTCGCCATATGGATCGAAACCGTCTTCAAAAAAATGACGGTCGCCTACGAACTTTACCTGCGCCAACTGATGCGACGACCGTGGCTGATCGTTGGCGGGGTGCTCGGCCTTGGTTTCCTTGGAGCGCTGAGCTTTCGCGAACTGCCTGCGGAGTTCATGCCTGCGGCTGACGCCGGGCGAGTGATGGTGTCGCTGACTGCGCCCGAGGGTGCAAGTTTTGAATATACCTCCGAATATGGTCGGCGTCTCGAGGCAATTGCGCAAAGTGGTCTCGATTCCGGAGAAGTGCGCCGAGTCACCCTGCGTGTGCCCGGCAGCTATGACGGTACCGGGTCAGTGAACTCGGCGCGGCTCATTCTGACCCTCGAAGATTGGGGAGCTCGCGAGCGCTCTGCACAAGAAATCGCGGCATCGATTCAACGCGAGCTCGCCGGTCTTCCGGGTGTACGCACCAACACCATGGTGCCTGGCGGCATGCGCGGTGGCTGGGGTAAACCGGTCGAAGCTGTGCTCGGTGGTCCCGACTACGAAAGCCTCGCAGGCTGGTCCGAGAAACTGACCAAAATCGCCGAAGACAACCCGGGGCTCATGGGAGTCGACAGCAGCTACAAGCCACGCAAACCGCAAATCCGTATCGCCATCGATCGCAATCGCGCCGCCGATCTCGGTGTGTCGTTGCAGACCGTCGGCCGCACGCTGGAAACCGTGCTGGGTTCGCGCATCGTCACCACGTTCATCGATCGTGGTCGCGAATACAACGTCGTACTGCAGGGCCGCGCTGATGAGCGCGCCACCACCACCGATCTGACCAATCTTATGGTCCGCTCCGATCGTACCGGCCAGTTGGTACCCCTGGCAAGCGTAGTACGTCTCAATGAAACCGCCGGACCCACCGACCTCAGTCGCTTCAATCGTTTACGTTCCGTCGAAATCGGCGCTGGTCTTGCCGAGGGTTACACTATGGGCGAAGCGATCGAATGGTTCGCAGACACGGTCGCGCGCGAATTGCCACCCGAAGCCACGCTGATGTGGGACGGCGAGTCAGGTGACTATGTGCGCAGCGGCGGCCAGATGTGGACCACCTTGCTGTTTGCTGTGATCATCGTATTTTTGGTGCTGGCAGCGCAGTTCGAGAGCTTCGTACATCCGGCAATCATCATGGTCACAGTGCCGCTGGCGCTGCTCGGCGCAGTATTTGGATTACAGCTACATGACATGAGCGTGAATATCTTCAGCCAGATCGCCGTCATTATGTTGGTGGGCATCGCAGCAAAGAACGGTGTGCTTATCGTCGAGTTCGCCAATCAGTTACGCGAACGCGGCATCGAATTTCGCGAAGCGGTGGTGCAAGCAGCCGTCGTGCGCTTGCGCCCGGTGCTCATGACCAGCCTGTGTACCGCATTTGGCGCGGTGCCTTTCCTATTGGCGACCGGCGCCGGCGCTGAGCAGCGCGAACCCATCGGGGTCGTGGTTTTCTATGGCACCTTGGTATCGGTATTCCTCACCTTGCTCGTGGTTCCGGCCATTTATTCTTTGGTCGCACGCCATACGCGCTCGACGCAGTACACGACACGACTGGTCGATCGCCTGCTCGGCAACGATCCGAAAGAAGCGGAACAACCCTAAAGCAGCGAATCCGCTCTTACGCCCAGCGCTGCAACGCTCTCAGAGCATGGGGTTCGGTAGCGCGTGGAACGCGTGCCGCAGGCTTTCGCCCCACCCACCCCTGATCATGCGGAAATAGTCATCGTCGGCCGCGATGCTACGGTGCGCGAGTACACGCAGCGCGTCGCGCTTGAGACAGAGCAGATCGAGTGGTAGGCCCACCGAAAGATTCGAGCGGATGGTGGAATCCATGGAGATGAGTGCGCACTTAGTCGCCTCGGCGATGCTCGATGAGCGCGTGATCACGCGATCGATGATGGGCTTGCCGTATTTCGATTCGCCAATCTGGAAGTAGGGTGTATCGATGCTCGCTTCGATGAAATTGCCGGCCGAGTACACATTGAAAAGACGCGGCTCTTCACCGCTGATTTGGCCGCCGAGAAGGAACGTCGCATTGAACTCGATACCGTGATCTTTGAACGCCTCGGCATCGCGTCGGTACACAGCACGTAAGGCATCACCGACGAGCTCAGCAGCATCGAACATCGTCTCGACGCTGTATAGGCTGCGACGGTCGACATGTGCGGCGTCCTCTTGCAGCGTATGCACCACGGCCTGCGAAACCGCGAGATTACCCGCCGTCTGCAATACCAACACACGGTCACCCGGGTGCTCGAACACATGCATCTTGCGGAACGTGTTGATCTGGTCGACCCCAGCGTTGGTACGCGAGTCGGAGAGGAACACCATGCCGGTGTCGAGCAAGGTCGCTACGCAATAAGTCATGACTGATTCTACTGCTGCACTGCGTGCTGCTGCAGCAATCGCAGTCTCGGTGTTGCCGGTCGACGTGGCAGACCGTCGCCCGAAACTTCGACCTTGGCGCTCATGGTCTCGGCGCCTCCGCCACGCCGAACACCCCGTACCGGACAGGCATCGAGGTAATCACTGCCAACTGCGAGACGGCAGTGCTGCAGCCCGCCCGGTACGCCGTTCGTGACATCGATCGCGAACCAGCGCTCGAACTGGGCAAGCCAGACATCGACCCAGGCGTGGCTCGCGATGTGATCATCGCGGCCGGTAAGTAAATAGCCGCTGACATAACGCGCCGGTACACCCAGTGCGCGACAGCATGCAATCATCACGTGAGCATAGTCCTGGCAGACCCCGCGACCCAAAGAAAATGCCCGCGCAGCGGTATCCGAAACCTCAGTCGCACCCGAGACGTAGTCCATGCGGTCACGCACGGCTTGCGCCAGTCTCATCACGTCATCGCGTCCGGGTTTTTGGCTACCGTGGCTTGCCGCAAACTCCAGCAGCGCCTCATCGGCGTGCGTCAGCGCGGTATCGAGGACATAGACAAGGGGCGATAAGCGCCCGCGATCCGCGGGTGCCGAATCGGGGACCTCCTCGGTTTCGACCGTGCCCGCTACGGTGATATAAATTTCCTCGTGCAGTACATCGAGGGTGAGCAGATGCATGAGATTGCCGTGCGCATCGATCTGCTGCGACTGTCGTCCCGGCGCAGTGAGGCTCCAGGCCAGAACGCGTTGACCAGTCTCGGTACGCGGCGTCAGACGCAAGCTCTGTACGCTATGCTTTGCCGGGCGATCATATCGATAGAGCGTTTCGTGACGGATATGTAGCAACATGGTCAGCCTGTAGAGTCGGAAACGAGGAAGTCGCTGGCGATGCGTATACCCAAGTCACCGTTTCGCTGCAAAAAATTGCTGAGATAGCACCGCAGGCCGCTCGCGATCATGTCTTCAATGCGGCTGTACTGCAGGCTGGCGTCGATTTCCCCGGCACGTCGCAATGTTTCGGACGAGCGATCATTCGCCACTTTGACCAACACCTGATGCACGCGGTTCATGCAGTGTCGCAAGGCGCGCGGCATGCTCTCGCGCAAGATGAGGAGTTCGGCAACCCGTCGCGGCGTGATCAGATCGCGATAGACCTTACGATAAATCTCAAAGGCCGACACCGAGCGCAGCAATGCACTCCACTCGTAATAGTCGCCGGCATCATCGCTGTTGGCCGCGTCCTCGGCCAACATTTCGAAGCGGGCATCGAGAATGCGTGCTGTATTGTCGGCACGCTCGAGGTAAGTACCTAACAGGGTGAAATCGAGCGCGTCGTCGTGCAGCATCGTCCCCTGAATCACGCCACGCGCTAGATGCGAACGGAACTTCACCCACTCGAAGAAATTGGCTAGTGCCTGTGCCGAAACCGTGTCGCGTCTGAAGCCGCGGATCTCGAGCCAAGTCGAATTGAGGGTCTCCCAAGTCTCGGAGGTCAAAGTACCACGAACGGCATGCGCGTTTTCACGAGCACGGTCGAGGCACTGCTCGATACTACCGGGGTTGCTGTGCTCGAAAGAGATCCAGTCGATAGCTGCAGCCTGTATCACCGCACCGCGAGCCGCGAGGAAGGGCTCGAGTTGACCCACGGTGGCAAGCGTCGAGGTCCAGCGTCGACGCACGACGTCCTCTTCCTGGCGCAGTAGTGTCATACGACAGTTGACGTCGAGCATACGGGCCAAATTTTCCGCGCGCTCGGTATAGCGCGCCATCCAGTAAAGATGATCGGCTGTCCGACTCAGCATGTGAGCACCCAAGTATCTTTGGTGCCGCCACCCTGAGACGAGTTGACGACCAGCGAGCCTTCACGCAAGGCAACGCGTGTCAGCCCGCCGGGTACCATCATCACATCTCGACCAGACAACACGAATGGACGCAAATCAATATGGCGCGGCGCAAGCCCGCTATCGACGAACGTGGGGCAGGTCGATAGCGCGAGTGTCGGCTGGGCGATATAGCGCGCCGGATCGGCGACGATACGCTCGCGGAAGGCTGCGATCTCCGCCTGCGAAGCGAGCGGCCCGATCAGCATGCCATAGCCGCCGGCACCGTGAACCTCTTTGACAACCAGTTCGTCGAGATGTTCGAGCACATGAGCAAGATCTGCGGGCCGGCGCAGGATCCAGGTCGGCACGTTGGCGAGCACGGGCTCTTCACCGAGATAGAAGCGAATCATCTCGGGTACGTACGGAAAAATCGATTTGTCGTCGGCAATGCCGGTGCCCACCGCGTTCGAGATGGTCACCCGTCCCGCGCGATAGGCGGTCAGCAACCCCGGCACACCCAGCATCGACTCAGGTCTGAAGGCGAGCGGATCAATGAAATCGTCGTCGATGCGACGATATATGACATCGACCCGATGCGGTCCCTGCGTAGTGCGAATGTAGACGATTTCATCGTCGACGAAGAGATCTTGCCCCTCGACAAGCTCGATGCCCATCTGCTGCGCGAGGAACGCATGCTCGAAATAGGCGCTGTTATGCGCGCCTGGCGTCAGCAACACCACGGTAGGATCGCGTACCCCCGCGGGAGCGACGCTGCGTAAGGTTTCGAGCAGCAAGTCGGGGTAGTGCTCGACGGGGGCCACGCTGTAGCGCGCAAACAGCTCGGGAAACAAACGCATCATTGCCTTGCGATCTTCGAGCATGTAAGAAACACCCGAGGGTACGCGCAGATTGTCCTCGAGCACGTAGTACTCGCCGGCACCCGCGCGTACGAGATCTATCCCCGCGATGTGCGCATAGACATCCATCGGCACATCGATGCCCTGCATCCCCGGTCGATACTGCACATTGCACAGCACCTGCTCGGCAGGAATACGTCCGGCTTGCAGAATTTCCTGATCGTGATAACTGTCGTGCAGAAAAGCGTTCAGCGCTGTGACCCGCTGGCGCAAGCCACGCTGCAGAAACTCCCACTCGGCGGACGGGATGATCCGCGGCACGATATCGAACGGAATCAGCCGCTCGGTACCCGTCTCGTCACCGTATACGGCAAAGGTTATACCAGCACGCCGAAACAGCGTGTCGGCTTCGGTAAGTTTTTCGCGAATACGTTCGGGCGCAGTCGCCGCCAACCAGTCGGCGTACGGCGAGTAATGCGTACGCACGGTCCTGTTATCCGCATACATTTCATTGAAGATCTCGGTCATCGAAGATCTTGCGCTCGCCCCGCGGTACTGCCTACCCTCACCAGACCTTGCCACCGATCCAGCGGCCTGCGGCAGGCACGTGTGGAAAGAATTCCATGGACGCGAAAGCGCCATGTCTGGCGTACGGATCATTTTCGATGATCTCGCGGGCACGATCCAGACTTTTGGTGTGCAAGGAATAAAGGCTGCCGATCGGCCCACTGCCATCTGCAGCAAAAAGCGGCCCAGCAATGTTGAGCTCATCGAGCACCGTCTCGATGTATTGCAGGTGAGCCTGCGTTTGTGCCGAGCGTACGGCGGCACCCTGCGGACCGTCGCGGCAAACGACGACGCAGGCGGTCTTTTCGTATTTTGAAGGCGGAGTCTTAGCGGACATGGCGGGCTGCTCCCGAATCGGGGGAAGAGAGTGGTGAGGACTCAGGATAGCAGCCCGCCTGTCGTTTCAGAGTGGATCGATCAGTCAGCGAGACCCACCTCCGCTGCGGCCGGCAACTGCTCAAGCACGCGCGCCACGGCATGAATCACTGCTGCAATGCGTACAGCGCTCTGTATGCCCTCTTGGCTCACCTCGTGTTTGCGCAGCAGCTTCTCGTGCGATTCGATGCAAAGACCGCAGCCGTTCACGGCCGAAACCGCAAGCGAGTACAACTCGAAATCGAGTTTGTCGATGCCGGGATTCGCCATCACGTTCATACGCAAGCGCACCGGCATGCTCTGGTAGTCGGCATCGCCCACTAGGTGAACGAAGCGGTAATAGATATTGTTCATGCCCATGATCGCTACTGCCGCTTTTACACCGGTGATTCCAACTTCGTCGAGTTCGGCGCGCGCTGCGGCCTCCATCGCCTGCGCCAGCGGCAGGTGACGCGAAGCGATGGCACTCGCCACCGCCGTACCCCATATCTGCCGCGCCGTGAGCCCGGGCGCCCCTTGTACAGTGAGTACCGAGCCCAAGTTGAGTTTGAGATCGCGGGCGTAGTCCGGCAAAGAATCCCGCAACTGCTCGAGAGCGCTCACGATCAAGCCGCCTTCAGGGTGTCTTCGCCCTTCCGCCAATTGCAGGGGCAAAGCTCATCGGTTTGCAGCGCATCGAGAACGCGTAACACCTCCTCGGGCGAGCGGCCGACGTTGAGGTCGGTGACGTAAACAAAGCGGATCACGCCCTGCGGATCGACGAGGTAGGTCGCGCGCTGCGCCACGCCCGCTTCCGCATCGATGATGCCGAGGGCGGCAGACAGCTCGCGCTTGATGTCGGCGAGCATCGGAAACGGCAGATCCTTAAGTTCGGACTTGGTACTGCGCCAGGCGAGGTGTACGAACTCGCTGTCGGTGCTCACTCCATAGACCTGCGTATCACGCACTGCGAATTCCTTATTGAGCTTACCGAAAGCCGCGATCTCGGTCGGACAGACGAAAGTGAAGTCCTTAGGCCAGAAGAACACCAGTTGCCACTTGCCCTTGGCCGACTCGTTGGTGAATGGCTGGAAAGCGGTCTTGATGTCGTTGCTCACCACGCCCGTGAGCGCAAACTTGGGAAACTGTTGGCCGATACCGATCATGGGAAAACTCCTGCGGTGGATTTGGGATGCGCGTATCGTGCCGATCCCGTTCTCGACAATCCAATCGATTGATGTGATGATTTCCATAGACACAATAAATCGATAGCGCAACCCGATCGCCGGACAAAGGAGTGTCCTTTGATGACCGATATCAAACTCAAGGATTTGCGCTATCTGATCGCGGTCGCCGACACCGGGCACTTCGGCAAGGCCGCCGCACGTTGCTTCATCAGCCAGCCCACACTGTCGGCACAGCTCAAAAAACTCGAAGACTATCTTGGTGTGCCGCTTATCGAACGCCAGCCGCGCAAAGCGCTGCTGACGCCCGCCGGCGCGGAGATCATCCCCCGGGCGCGGCGCATCGTCGAGGCCAGCGACGATGTGGTCGCGATCGCACAAGCGCATCGTGAACCGCTGGCAGGCCGTCTGCGGCTTGCCTTCCTGCCGACCATCGGGCCCTATCTGCTGCCGGTGGTCGCACCGCGCCTACGCAAAGGATTCCCGCGTCTCGAGCTCATGTTGTACGAATACCAAACGGCCACCATGCTCGAGCGTCTGCGTGCCGGCGATATCGACATGGGCGTGCTCGCATTGCCCATCGATATGGACGGACTCGGTGCTAAGCCGCTCTACGACGAACCCTTCGTAGTCGCCGCTCATGCCAATCATGCGCTCGCCGCACGCAAGCAGATACGCATCGAAGATCTGCAGGGTGCGACATTATTGCTGCTCGAAGACGGCCACTGTCTGCGCGATCAGGCACTCGACGTCTGTAACCAAATCGATGTGCACGAGAAGCAGGACTTTCGCGCCACCAGCATCGAAACCTTGCGGCAAATGGTCGCCTCCGGCGCCGGTCTCACCCTTATGCCACAACTGGCCACGCAGGGTAGTCACGCAGCACCGCGCGGTCTCGTCTTCAGACCCTTTGCCAAACCGCTGCCGACCAGGCGTATTGGCGCGATCTGGCGCAAGCGTTCGCCACGCGCGGTCGCCATCGATGCCGTTGCACAATTAATCGTAACCCATGCGCTGCACGCGCTCGACAAGATGAAATAACCATGACCGCGACACTACTCTGGTTCCGACAAGATTTACGGCTCACTGATCACCCGGCATTGCAGGCTGCGATCGCGCGTGGTGAACCGGTGGTCCCGGTGTTTCTTTGGTGTCCTGATGAGGAAGGCGAATGGGCGCCAGGGGCAGCCGCGCGTTGGTGGCTACACCAGTCGCTTGGCATGCTGGCGCATGATCTCGAGCATCTAGGATCGAAACTCGTTATCCGCCAGGGTAAAGACTCGCTCGCTACGCTACGCAAGATAATCAAAGAAATCGGCGCTACGGCAGTGTACTGGAGTCGTCGCTACGAGCCACTCATCATCGCCCGCGATCGTCATATCAAAGAAGTCTTGCATAAAGAGGGTTTGCAAGCACGCAGCTTCAACGCCGCACTGCTCATCGAGCCTTGGGATATGCGGAACCTCAGTGGTAAGCCTTTTCAGGTCTTCACACCTTTTTGGCGCCGAGTCATGACTGATCTCGCTCCGCCTGCGCCACTACCCGCACCGAAAAAACTCATGCCACCGACGCGCTGGCCGACTGGAACCACCGTGGAGGCTCTGAGCCTGATGCCGAAAATTCACTGGTACGGCGGGCTGCAGCAAACCCAGTCGCCGGGGGAACGTGGCGCGGCGAAATTGCTCAATGCTTTTCTCGACGGACGAGTGAAGGATTACAGCGATACTCGCAACCTGCCGGCGGTGAGCGGCACATCCAGACTTTCACCGCATCTGCACTTCGGCGAGCTCTCGCCGCGGCAGGTGTGGCACGCAGCTCCCAAATGGCGCAGCAGTCAGTTCATGACCGAGATCGGCTGGCGCGAATTTGCACACCATCTGCTCTATCACTTTCCGCGTACCACCAACGAGCCCTTACGCAGTGAGTTTGCACGTTTTCCGTGGCGGGACAACGAGCGTGAACTCGCCGCCTGGCAGCGCGGCCAGACGGGCATTCCCCTCGTCGATGCGGGCATGCGTGAGCTTTGGGAAACCGGCTGGATGCATAATCGCGTGCGCATGGTGGTCGCGTCGTTTCTGGTCAAGAATTTGCGTATGCACTGGCTGCACGGTGCACGCTGGTTCTGGGATACGCTGGTCGACGCGGATCTCGCCAGCAACACCCTTGGCTGGCAATGGGCCGCCGGATGCGGCGCCGATGCGGCGCCCTACTTTCGTGTCTTCAACCCCGCAAGTCAGGCCAAAAAATTCGATCCCGACAACGAGTATATTCGGCGTTGGATCCCGGAACTCGATGGTAAGTCAGCCATGGCCTATCCACCACCCATCGTCGATTTGAAAGTCTCACGCGAGTCTGCCCTCGCAGCGTTCAAAACCCTGCGCGGTCAGTAGTCCCCCAAATCTCTGGCGTTGCATGAATGGTTAAACATATCGTCATGTGGCGGCTACGCGATAGCGCCTCCAAGGCGGCTGATGCTGCACGCATCAAAGTTTTGCTGGAGAGTCTTTCCGGGCGTATTCCGGGGCTACTAAAAATAGAAGTGGGTGCCAATTTCATCGCCGACCCGAATGCTGCCGACGTGGTGCTCTACAGCGAATTCACCGACGCGGCGGCTTTGGCCATCTATCAAGCGCATCCGCTACACCTCGAGATAGCGCCGCAGGTCAAAGTGCTGGCGGTGGAGCGGCGTTCGGCGGACTACGTGATTTAGGGCAGCGGATTAAGACTGTTCGATCGACTCAGGCGACTGCAGCACTTATCGCCTGGCGCTGCTGCGCATTGGGCAGTGGTCCGCGGCCCGCCGCGATATTGTCCTGCAGATTGCGCAACTTGCCGGTGGCGGGAATCACACAAGTCACGGCTGGGTGCGAAACCACGAACTTGAGTAGCAACTGCGCCCAAGTCGTGCAGGCAAGGTCGGCAGCCCACAACGGCAGCGGCCGATCTTTGAGTCGCGCGAATATTTTGCCGTCATCGAATGCGCGATTGACAATCACCGCCACACCCTTATCCGCGCAGAGCGGCAACAGCCGCGCTTCGGCGGCGGTGGTAGTTGCCGAATAATTGAGCTGCACGAAGTCGATTGGCTCGCGCTCGATGATCTCAAATAGTCGTGCCTGCGACTCGACCGTGTAGTGCGTAATACCGATGTAGCGGATGCGTCCTTCCTCCTTCCACTGTCGCAAGGTCGGCAGATGAGCACCGAGATCGAGCAAGTTATGTACCTGCATCAATTCGACTTTCTTACGGCGCAATAATTCCATCGAGCGCGTCATCTGCACAACGCCTTCACGCGCACCGCGAGTCCATACCTTGGTGGCAATAAATGCGCGCGACTGCATCTCGGTGGTGAGCAAATCACCGAGTACGGATTCAGCTGAGGAATACATCGGCGAAGTATCGATGACCGTTGCACCACCCGCAAAGCAACCACGCAACACCGCGACGAGGGGCTCGCGATCACGTGGGTCGATACCCACTTCGAAAGGGCCGGACGTTCCAAGACCGATCACCGGCAGCATTTCACCCGAGGCGGGAATTCGGCGCTGGAGCAGCCCCGAGGTAGCCTCGCCGGCCGCGGCAGCAGCGCTCAAACCGTACAGTGAAACGCCTGCAGTTATCGCTACGGCAGCAGTAGCCGCCGTTGCCGCCGATGAATCGATGAACCGACGGCGATTCAAGGAAATCATCTCAGACGATGGTCGCGTCGGTCTCGAGGACGCTGCCATCGCCATCGATCACGACACGAGACAGCGCCACGACCTGCGGCAGAACATGAGTAGCGTAGAAGCGCGCTGCAGCCAGCTTACCGCGCAAATAATCGGCATCGGTCGCGCCATCAGCTAGTTTGCCAGCTGCGATGGCAGCTGACTTGGCGAGCATCCAGCCGCCAAGCGCATACCCGGCGAGCCGCAACAAGGGCACGGCCACCGCCAGCGCGCGTTCGGGAGCCTGCGCATAGGCGCCGAGCGCGTGGCGGGCAGCATGCTCCAGCACATCGAGCGCCTCAAGTGCCGCTTTCTGGCTCGTCTGCACCGCCTGATCGTTTGTATCAGCTGCATTCAGCTCGCGGCGAGCATCGACTAATAGCGCCGTCAGTGCCGAACCGCGATCACGCGCAATCTTGCGGCCAATGAAATCATTGGCCTGAATACCGGTTGTACCCTCATAGATGGTGGTTATGCGTACGTCGCGGTAGGGCTGAGCCGCACCCGTTTCTTCGATGAAGCCCATACCGCCGTGCACCTGCACACCCAGAGATGCCAGCTCGATACCCACTTCGGTACTGCAAGCTTTGACCACGGGGATCAACAATTCACCGCGCGCCTTGGCGTCCGCACGCACCACCTCGTCAGGATGCTTACCACCGAGATCGAGCTGAAATGCTGCATACAACGCGACCGCGCGCAGCGCCTCGACTTGCGAGCGCATAGAAAGCAACGTGCGCTTGACATCAGGGTGATGAATGATTGGCGCGGGCGGAGCGACCCCCGGCGGCTTGCCCTGCACGCGGGTACGCGCCCACTCGGCTGCCTGCTGATATGCACGGTCGGCGATAGCATAACCTTCGAGTCCCACCGACAGTCGCGCTGCGTTCATCATCACGAACATGTATTCGAGTCCGCGTCCCGCCACGCCCACAAGATACGCGATTGCACCCTGCTGCTGGCCGTAGGCCATCACGCAGGTCGGGCTGCCGTGAATGCCCAGCTTGTGCTCGATCGAAATGCACTGCACATCGTTGCGCTCGCTGAGCGAGCCGTCATCGTTAGCCAAAATCTTTGGCACGATGAACATCGAGATGCCTTTGACGCCCGGTGGCGCGCCATCGATACGCGCAAGCACCAAATGGATGATATTCGACGCGAGATCGTGCTCACCGTAAGTGATGAAAATCTTTTGACCAAATAACCGGTAGTGATCACCCTCAACGACTGCTCGAGTGCGCACCGCTCCAAGATCCGAGCCCGCCTGCGGCTCGGTGAGATTCATGGTGCCGGTCCATTCGCCGCTCGCCATGCGCGTCAGGAACAACGCCTTTTGTCGCTCGGTACCAAAATGTTCGAGGGCTTCGACGGCACCCTGCGTGAGCATCGGGCAGAGCTTGAAAGAAAGATTAGACGCCGACCAAAGTTCTTCGACGGCCGTGCCAATGAAACTCGGTGCACCCTGCCCACCATAGTCCTGCGGCGCGCGCAAACCCGACCAGCCGCCCTCGGCAAACTGTTTGTAGGCTGCCTTGAACCCCTGCGGCGTCACCACGCCCTCGGGCGTCCAGCGCGCACCCTCTCGATCAGCACTCTTGTAGAGCGGATCGAGCACATTTTCGGCGAACTTAGCGGCCTCGCCCAAAATGGCATCTGCGAGTTCGGGCGAGTAATCGGCAAAAGCCGGGCAGGCCTGCAAGGCAGACTCATCGAGCAACTCGTGGATGACGAACTGCAAATCCTTCAGCGGCGCGCGATACATGGCGTTCCTTCGTCGGGGGGAGGGCGAATGTTAGAACTTTTGAACCCTAGGCGGCGAGCGCCGGCACGAGGTTGGCGGCGAGGAAATCGACGAACGCCTTAACCCTCTCATCGGCCGCAAGCTTTCCCGGGAATACCGCGCAGAGCGGTGCCTGCTCGGGCGGACGCCAATCAGGCAGCACACGTTTCAGGCGTTGCGCGGCCAGACCTTGTCGGCACAGGAACTCGGGGAGCACGCCGATACCGAGGCCCGCCGCCACCGACGCATGCAGCAATGCGGGATCATTGACCGCGAGCTTGGGGCATACAGCTAGCTCCTCCCGGCGCTGGCCGTTGGCCAGTCGAAGGAGGTAATTCGACCCGGGCGGCGTCTCGGGGGTAAGTAAGTCGAAGCGAACGAGGTCGGCCGGGGTCGCAGGTTCACCCGCCTTCTGCAAGTAGCTTGGCGTTGCACACAGCACAGCCGGCGGCGCACCGAGCACCCGCGACACCCGCTCGGCCGATGGGTGCTGACCCACCTGAATGACGATGTCATGGGCGAGGTCCGGCCCCCCCAGATTCGCATCTTCCAAGACCCCCTGGGCAGCGCTCACTTCACCGAGCTCCACGTCCAGTGGGATCTGCGGATAGCGTTCGAGAAAGCGGGGTACCAAAGGCGCCAGCAGCACCCGACCATAGGTCGTCTCGGCAAGGACCCGCAACGGTCCGCTGCGCGACTCGATGAGCTCGGCGGCAAGTCGCCGCGCCTCGTCGGTGGACTGCAGGATTGCACGCGCGGCCGGGAGCAATCGCTCCCCGGCCAGCGTCAGTCGCAGGCGCCGAGTGGTGCGGGTCATCAGCTGCACCCCGAGCTCAGCCTCGAGCTCGGCGATCGCTCGACTGACCGCCGCTTTGGGTACGCCGAGGGCTCTGGCAGCCGCGGAAAAGCCGTTGAGATCGATGATCTTAGCGAAGGTCGCCATGTGGGCAGGAGACCAAAACTGCGGCATGGGTGAGACTCCGAACCCCTAATACGATTATATTGTTCTACTAAAGATTCAAAATTACAACTAAATATCCTGCATGACCCAATCGTGGCTATGCCGAGGCACCCCTGCCCTGGTGCTCGGAGTGTTTACCACGACCCCGGTTTTAGCGACCGACGACCTGCTGGGTCCTACCGCGACTCGCGAAGGGGAAGAGGCCCTCGTCTGGGCCTCCAAGGTGACCTGCGTCACCACCGAAGGCGGGGTCACACGCTACGGGATTTGGGAAGGCAAGATATACAGCCGAGCGCCGGGCGAGAAGGATCGGCAAATCTTCAATGTCATCGGAATCAACACCCGCCTCTGCGAGCGCCATGTGGACCCCGCTCGCGGCAACGGTTAACGCAGCGTCTCGCGCGAGATCTTGATCTACCTCAACCTGCAGACCGGCGAGATTCTCAACCGCTGGCAGAACCCGTGGACCGGCGAAACCGTCGGGGTCATCCATGTGGCCAACGACCCCGTCAACG
This sequence comes from Gammaproteobacteria bacterium, assembly GCA_016874555.1. Classification (GTDB taxonomy): domain Bacteria; phylum Pseudomonadota; class Gammaproteobacteria; order Steroidobacterales; family Steroidobacteraceae; genus UBA964. Next base: position 56,351 of record VGTW01000001.1, read on the forward strand.
TGCGCCTGCCGCGGTTCGCACGCGAGCCCGACGGCAAGCCGATCGCGGTGACGCTGCGCTAATACGATCAGTCGTTCGTGTCGTCGCGCGAGATTCCCTTTATTTACGAAATTCCGCTCGGCGGGTCCTACCAGGAGTACGTCGGTGGCACTTACCCCGCAACGGAAATCTTCAGTGACTATTATCGAGCGAACGACTTCCTCGACCCCAACCGTACCCGCCTTGGCGAGTCGCGGATCTCACGGCAGCGTATCTCAAGCTGGCTACCCTGGATGAAGATGCATGACCTACCAGGTATCATAAGATTTAACGCCAACGGCTACTCGACCTTCGACAAGTCACGGATCCCGCCGCGGCTCACGCAGGTATTGATCATCCGCTATTCCGAATATCTCACTCCACCCCCGCTCGGCGACGGGCGCGAAAACGCCACCACCTGGACGGTTACCAAAAAGTGGATAGACGGGCGTCGATCGAATAAGGAGAACAAGTGATGTCACTCAGCGTCTTCGCCGCCACGGTCGAGTTGTTTCTGCCCATTTTGGCCAACCTCGGCAAAATGCTCGAAAAGGCCAAGGCTCATGCTGAGGCCAAAAAACTGGATGTGGGCGTCATCGAAAATTTGCGAATCGCGCCCGACATGTTTCCGCTCAAGAGACAGGTGCAGCTCGCAACCGATTTCGCCAAGAACAGCACGGCAAGACTAGCGGGTATCGAAGCGCCCAAGTTTCCCGACGAAGAGCAAACGCTAGATGAGCTCGGCGTACGAGTGCACAGCACGATCGCTTGGCTGCAGACCATCACCCCTGCCCAGCTTGAGGGTGCCCTGCAGCGACACATCGTGCTGCCGCTGCGCACGCGTACCCTCGAATTGGATGGTCTGCCTTTCATCCAGCGCTGGGCGCTACCCAATTTCTATTTTCACGTCACCACCACCTACACGCTGCTGCGTGAAGCCGGCGTAGAAGTCGGCAAGCAGGATTTTTTGGGCGGGGTCTAAGCCAGGTCTCGGGCAGGCCCAGGCTGGGCGGAAACTCATCCCCCGCTGGCGACTGTCGGCGCTAAACGGGCTACCGCCCGTGTGATCGATCACCGCACGGCGACATCGCCTGCGATCACGCGCAGCGGCATACGGTGGGCCGGAGCGTTAGCAACCACTCCAGAATATAAATGCGGCGCTCCCAACGATCGGCGAGCTCGCGGTCAAGATTGCCGGTCGGTTCGTCGGCTAACACCAGCGCCTTGGTCAACAGTCCGAGCACCAGGGCAGAGGTGCCTCGGCATAGCCACGAGTGGGTCATGCAGAATCTCCACGTAGCGTACTCGCCGGCGGTTGCTGCAACACGCTGCGAGTCGCTAGCCAGCCACTCGTCGCTACCAACAGACCGCCGCCAAATAGACCGATCACCCAGATCAAAGGATCAAATGCGTAGCTCACTTGTAGGATCTGCCTGGCGAGAAAATAACCGGCGATCGATGCGCCGATCGCGGCTAGAAACCCCGACAACAAACCGAGGGCGCTGAACTCTGCAATGATGCCGCGAGCGACGGTGCCACGGCTCGCTCCGAGCGTGCGTAACATCGCGCTTTCGTAACGACGCTCGTCGCGCGAAGCCTGCACGGCGGCCAGCAACACCACGAGTCCGGCGAACAAGGTAAATACGAAAACGCTCTGTACCGCGAACACCGCTTTGTCAATAACCGAGCGCACTTGCGATAGCAGGTCATCAAGGTCGAATACCGAGACACTCGGGAAACGTCGTACGAGATCGGCGATCACTCTGCCGTCGCCAGGCTTTAAGTAGGCGCTCGTCATCCAAGTCCCCGCGAGCTCATCAAGTAAGCCTGGCGGAAAGACGACGAAAAAGTTGGGTTGAAAACCGTCCCACTTGATCTTGCGGACGCTGGCGACTTCCGCTTCGATGGTTTCACCAGCGACGTCAAAGGTCATCTTGTCGCCGATGCGCAGCCCGAGACCCTGCTGATACTCATCGGAGATCGAGACCAGCGGCCGACCATGCTCGGCCGCCGTCCACCACCGTCCATCGACGATGACGTTGTCACTGCCGAGTTCTGCTTGCCAGGTGATATTTTGATCGCGTCGTGAATAACCCTCGCCTCGCGGATCACTGAAGACGATAGTCTCAACAGACTTGTCATTGAGTTGCGTGAGGCGCGCGCGGATCATCGGCAGCGCCCGAGAGCGACTGGCGCCACTCTCCCCCAGAAAATCGAAGAAGGCCTCACGTTCGTCGGGCGGAATATTGATGAAAAAGAAGTTGGGAAGATCCGCAGGTAGGCTGCGTCGCCAATCATTTAGCAGGTCGTTGCGCACCACAGCGAGCAGCAATAACACCATGAGACCCAAACCGAAAGCGACGATCTGCACCACGCTTTCAGCGCGGCGACGACTGAGATTGGCAATGCCGTAGCGCCATGAGACGCCCACCGTGCCGCGCAAAGATCCTGCGATACGTACGAGTATCCAACCGGCGACGCCCAGTACCGCGGTGAATACCGCAAGTCCGATCACAAAGCCAAAGAATAGGCGTAGATCGCGCACCACGTACCAGACAAGAAAGACGACGGCAGTCACTGCAGGTCCGAACGCCAGCCAAATCACTGGCGGTGGCGGCTCCATGTCACGACGCAGCACGCGGATGGCTGGGACACGCGAAAGCTGTAACAGCGGCGGTAGCGCAAATCCGGCAAGTAAAGCCACCGAGGTCAGAAGTCCGAGCGCGAGCGGCACCAGGTCGGGTGGCGGCAAATCTGCCACCAAGAGCCCCTGCAGCGCCTGCAGAAGCCACTCCTGCGCCAAAAAACCGAGGGCCGCACCGAGCACGGCGGCGGCGAGGGCGATGATCAGCAGTTGTAGCAAGCTCACCGCTAGAATCAGTCCGCGAGTCGCACCCAGAGTTTTGAGTAGCGCCACGGAGTCGAAGTGTCGCTGCACGTAGCGTCGCGCAGCCATCGCGACCGCGATCGCGCACAGCAGCACAGCGACGAGACTCGCGAGACTGAGAAAACGTCCCGCACGATCGATGGCGTTCTGGATTTGCGGGCTGGCTTCGGCAATATCGCGCAAACGTTCGCCGCGCTGCTTTTTTTTGTCGAGCCAAATCTTGAAGCGTTCGATTTGCTGACGATCGCCAGCGAACAACAGCGCATGGGTGGCGCGGGAGCCAGGCTGCAGCAAGCGGGTCGAAGGCAGATCGTCGGCATGCATCAGCATGGACGGCGCGAGCTCGCCGAAGCCGCCGCCCTGGTCAGGACGAGTAATCAGCACCCGCGTGATGCGGAAGTTCGCTGCGCCGACCGAGGCGTTATCGCCAACCCGCGCATCGAGCGCCGCAAGCAGTTTGGAGTCGGGCCAGACCTCACCGGGACGAGGTCCGCCATCAACAGGTGTTGGCGTGCCAAACGCCTGCGGCGCAACGCCGACCACGCCGCGTAACGGGTATCCCTCGCCCACCGCACGCAGGTTGGCCAGCTGGTTACGATTATCGCGAAAGACGACGCTCAACACCGAAGTCGTGCGCGCCGTGCGCAGCCCCCGATTCTTTGCCTCGACTGCGTACCTCTCGTCGAGCGCAGCCGAGGCCGACTCGAGCCGCAGGTCGGCAGCCAGCACTTCATTGGCCTGCAGGGCTACCGACTGACTGATGCGATTGACCAGAAAACTGACGCCGGTCAGGGCGCCCACGGCCACCGTTAGTGCTACCAAAAGAATACCGAGCTCGCCCGACCTCCACTCACGACCGAGCAGGCGCACCCCAAGAATTGTAGCGCGGCGCAGCATGATCAGCCCGGCCCCATGCGCCCGGATTCCATGACCCAGACGCGACCGCAGCGCGCCGCAAGCGAGCGGTCATGGGTGACAAGTGCGAGCGTGGTGCCGGAGGTGGCGTTAAGATCAAACAGCAAATCAGCAATCTTTGCCCCCGTACCGGTATCGAGATTACCCGTGGGTTCATCGGCGAATAGCACCGCAGGCCGCGTGACGAAAGCGCGCGCGATCGCCACGCGCTGCTGCTCACCGCCTGAAAGTTGCCTTGGATAGTGGTCAACTCGCTCGCGCAGGCCGACACGCTCGAGCGCTTCGAGTGCTCCGCCACGTGCATCGCGGCGATCCGCGAGCTCCAGCGGCAGCATCACGTTTTCGAGTGCAGTCAATGCCGGCACCAGATGAAACGACTGAAACACAAAACCTACCCGCTCGGCACGCAATCGCGCCCGCCCATCTTCATCGAGCGAGGTGAGATCGACGCCATCGAGTAACACCTTGCCCTCGCTTGGCACGTCGAGTCCTGCCAGTAACGCCAACAAGGTCGATTTACCGGCTCCGGAAACGCCAACGATGGCGACCGACTCACCGGCATGCACCTGGAACGAGACCTGCTGAACGATGGTCAGCGTACCTTCTGGACTGCTAACCTGTTTGCTGAGGTCCCGAACTTCGAGGACGATATCTTTGGTCACAAAACGTTCCTTCGTCTTGGCGTCGCTACTAGCTAACCTGCCGACTTGGGCCTTGGGCAATGACGCGCGCGGCAAGTTCCCGACCATCCTGGTCCTGGGGGATAGCGTCAGCGCCGGTTACGGACTCACGAACGGCGAAGGCTGGGTGGCTGTGCTGCAGGCGCGACTCAAGGCTCAAGGTTACGGGTACCGCGTGGTCAATGCCAGCGTTAGCGGCGAAACCACAACCGGTGGACTTGCAAGACTTCCGCGAGCGCTCAGCGTGCATCGACCCGAAATCGTCATCGTCGAACTCGGGGGCAACGACGGGCTCCGGGCGCTACCGCTGGAAACCTCCAGGGCCAATCTAGACAAAATCATCCAGTCCGCAAAAACGTCCGGTGCAAAAGTGCTGCTGCTCGGTATGAAGATCCCGCCAAATTATGGGCTGCGGTACTCGGCCGGCTTCGAGCAAGTCTTCAAAGACCTAGCACGCCAGCACAAGCTACCGTTCGAACCCTTTTTTCTCGAGAAAATCGCACTCGTTCCCGGCATGATTCAGGCTGACGGTTTACATCCTACGGCAAAGGCCCAACCGATCATGCTCGATACTATCTGGCCGGTGTTGAAGCCGATGTTACAGCGCTGACTCGGACTCGATCGCGATAATTTTTGCAGTTTCGCTGAGGTTCTTGTATGTCGAAAGTCTGGCTTGCTTCTTATCCGACTGGCGTAGCGGCTGAAATCGATCCGCAACAATACCGCTCGCTCGCCGACATGGCGGAGAGGAGCTTCTCGGAGTTCGCCTCGCGTCCGGCTTATGTACAGATGGACAAGTCAATCAACTACGGCGAACTGGATCGCGACTCGCAAGCCTTCGGCGCATGGTTGCAACAGCGGGCTGGCCTGAAGCGCGGTGATCGCGTCGCCATCATGATGCCTAACGTGCTGCAGTATCCGATCACTTTGTTCGGTGTGCTTCGCGCCGGCGGTACGGTGGTCAACACCAATCCGCTTTACACCGCCCGTGAACTCGAACACCAGCTACGCGACTCCGGCGCCGAAACCATCATCATCCTCGAAAACTTTGCCCACGTATTGCAGGAAGTGATCGGGAGCACGCGCGTGCGTACCGTGATCGTGACCAGCGTCGGCGAACTGCTCGGCTTTCCCAAAGGCAAGATCATCGACTTTGTGGTCCGACGCGTTCGCAAAGCCGTTCCACCGTGGCAATTGTCTGGCGCCTTACGCTTCGCTGCAGTGCTGCGCGAGGGGCGCACGCTGCAGCTGACCAAGCTCGATCTGCATCATGGTGATCTGGCCTTCCTGCAATACACCGGCGGCACGACAGGCGTTTCGAAGGGCGCCATGTTGAGTCACGGCAATATGGTCGCCAACGTACTGCAGTCCACGGCCTGGACCGAGCCCGTGATGCCGCGCGGCGAAGTCGGCATTGCCATCACGGCGTTACCTCTTTACCACATCTTTGCCCTGACGGCGAACTGCATCCTCTTCCTGCGCTTGGGTTGGACTAATATATTGATCACCAACCCGCGTGATTTTCCAGGCTTCATCGCCGAGCTCAAAAAATATCGCTTCACCTACATGTCGGGGGTCAACACGCTATTCAACGCGCTGCTGCATACGCCCGGCTTCGATCAACTCGACTTCACCAATCTGCGTTGCACACTGGGCGGCGGTATGGCCGTGCAGCGCGCGGTCGCCGAGCGCTGGAAGCAAGTGACCGGCTGCATCCTCACTCAGGCCTGGGGTCTCACCGAAACGTCGCCCGCCGCCTGCATCAACCCGATCGCCGTCGACTTTAACGATTCGATCGGTTTACCGATCTCATCGACCGAGATCGGTATCGCCGATGACAACGGCAACATGCTGCCGACCGGCGAACTCGGCGAGATCTGCGTGCGCGGTCCGCAAGTCATGCAGGGCTACTACAACCGCCCCGAAGAAACCGCAAAGGTGATGCTGCCCGGCGGTTGGCTACGGACAGGAGACATCGGCCACATGGACGACAAAGGCTTCGTCTACATCGAAGATCGCAAGAAGGACATGATCAACGTCTCGGGCTTCAATGTTTACCCGAACGAAGTCGAGGGCGTCGCCGTCACCCACCCGGGCGTGCTCGAAGTGGCTGCAGTCGCCAAGACCGACGAGCGTTCCGGCGAAGCGGTAGCGCTTTTCGTGGTACGCAAAGATCCGAAGCTCACCGAGAACGACATCATCGAGTACTGCCGCGCCGCGCTCACTGGCTACAAGGTGCCGCACTACGTTTATTTCCGCAGCGAACTGCCGAAGACCAACGTCGGTAAGATTTTGCGGCGCGAGCTGCGCGACGAAGCGCAAAAACTCTAGAGCGGGTCATCGGCGCTGAACAGGCGCCGATGCTCGCCGATGGCGTAACGATCCGTCATGCCGGCCACGTAGTCGGCCACCGCGCGCGCCCGACCCGCGAGCCCCGCGGCCGACTCTGCCGTTGCCGCTGCATCGCGATGCTCGCGTGGTAGCAGATCGATGTCGCGCATCAAGCCCGCGAACAACTCACGCAACACTTTGCGTGCCTTATCAGTCATGCCGAGTACGCGGTGGTGACGATACAGATTGGCATTCAAGAAACGCTTGAGTTCGAGATGCTCGGCGTAGGCAGCCTCACTCAAAGAAATCAAGGGTGATTCCTGGCTGCGTACGTCATCGATGCTGCGCACCCTCGCAGCGGCGATCTGAGCGCGGCTAGTGTTGACCACATCGACGACCACGCGATTGATCATGCGGCGGATGGTCTCGTGGATCACCCGGCGTCCGGTAAGTTGCGGATAGCGCTCGAGTACCGCCGCGTATTCGCGACCGAAAACGACCACCTCGCGAAGTGCATCGATCTCCACGAGTCCAGAGCGCAGGCCATCGTCGACATCGTGATTGTTATAGGCAATCGCGTCGGCTAAGTTGGCGAGCTGCGCTTCGAGGCCGGGCTGTTGGCGCCGCAAAAAGCGCTCGCCGAGTTCACCGAGCAGTCGGGCATTGTTAGCCGAACAGTGCTTGAGAATACCCTCGCGAGTTTCGAAGGTCAGATTGAGTCCTGGGAAGTCTGCATAACGCTCCTCTAGCAAATCGACCACGCGCAGCGACTGCAGGTTGTGTTCAAAGCCGCCGTAGTCCCACATGCATTCATTGAGCGCATCCTGCCCGGCGTGACCGAACGGCGTGTGTCCGAGATCGTGCGCCAGGCAAATGGCCTCGGTGAGCGTTTCGTGCAAACCGAGCGCCTGCGCGATGGTGCGCCCGATCTGCGCAACTTCCATCGAGTGCGTAAGACGAGTACGGTAAAGATCACCTTCGTGATTGACGAACACCTGCGTTTTGTAGACCAGTCGACGAAAGGCGTTTGAGTGCACGATGCGATCGCGATCGCGCTGAAATTCGCCACGTAACTGCGGCGGCGGCTCGCGGTAACGACGCCCGCGCGAGATTGCATCTTGTGCTGCCCACGGCGCAGCGCCCGCAGCCATGGTCGCGCTCGTCATGCGAATGTTTGGCACATCACGCGAGATGAGCCTCGAGTGTGGCTGCAAGCGTCTCCTCTGCATAGTCGTCGGTCACGAAAGCGCGACCAATACCGCGCATCAGGATGAGTCGTACTCGACCCGTCTTGACCTTCTTGTCGAGGCTCATCGCGGCACGCGCCGCCGCAGGGCTGAGCTCGCCGCGCGCATCGGTACGCAAACCTAGCTGTTGCAGCAAAGATTCGATGCGCAGCAAGTCGGCTTTTTCCATGAGCCCAGCGCGCTCTGACATCGAGGCGGCCATGCGCAAGCCCGCTGCGACCGCCTCGCCATGTAGCCAGCGCGAATAACCCGTGGCGTTCTCGATCGCATGGCCAAAGGTATGGCCGAGATTTAGCAAAGCGCGATCGCCTTGCTCGTGCTCATCACGGACCACGATCTCGGCTTTGATACTGCAGCTGCGATGCACGGCATATATCAGCGTTTCGCTATCGAGCGCCAGCAATCGCTCGGCATTGCGCTCGAGCCAGGCAAACAAATCGGCGTCGCAAATGAGTCCGTACTTCACCACTTCGGCGAGGCCTGCGCGCAGTTCGCGCAGCGGCAAACTACGTAGGGTATCGATGTCGATCACCACCGCACGCGGCTGGTGGAAGGCGCCGATCATGTTTTTGCCTAGCGGATGATTGACGCCGGTCTTGCCACCGACCGACGAGTCGACTTGTGCAAGCAGCGTGGTCGGAATCTGCACGAAGGCAATGCCGCGCTGATAGCAGGCGGCAGCGAAGCCCGCCATGTCGCCGACCACGCCGCCGCCAAGCGCGACGATCAAGTCGTCGCGAGCGAAACGGTGCTCGAGCAGTGCGTCGAAAATTCTCGTGGCGGTGGCGAGCGTTTTGTACGATTCGCCATCCGACAACACGATGTCATGGGTTTCACCGCCCGCTCGCGCTGCTCGGATGTTCGCTGCGTAGAGCGGCGCCACTATTTCGTTTGTCACGACCGCTACTTTGCGGGCACGCAGCAGGCCGGCGAGCCAAGTCGCATCGCGCAATAAACCGGCACCAACGTGGATCGGATAGGCGCGCTCGCCGAGCGGAACTGTCATGGAAAGCGGCGAAATCATGGCTGACGAAAGTATACGCGGGCGTAACCGCACGCTGGCCGAGCCCGAGGGTCCAGATCGCTGACCCCTAGGAACTTAGGCGCTATGCAAGTGTCGGAGGATTTCGTGCACGACGTCACGGACCCGGCGTCCATCGGTACGCACGCTGAGCGCCGCCACTTCCGCATACAGCGGTGCGCGGTGGCTCATCAACTCGGCAAGACGGGCACCGATATCCGGGGTGTTAGACAGTAAAGGGCGATTTTCGCCCTGCCGTACGCGGATAAGCTGCTGCGCGACCGAGGCTTCGAGATACACGACTACACCCCCCGTGCGCAAAGCGCGGCGGTTTTCTTCGAGCAGTACTGCCCCACCGCCCGTCGACAGCACGATGCCATCACGAGCAACCAACTCTGCGATCAACTCGCGTTCACGGGCCCGAAAACCGTGCTCGCCTTCTTTCTCGAAAATGAGGGAGATATCGACACCGGTGCGTTGCTCGAGTTCGAGGTCCGCATCGACGAACGACAAACTCAGCGCCCGCGCAAGCTGCTTGCCCACCGCCGATTTTCCCGAGCCCATTGGCCCGACCAGAATAACGTTTCGCACACTGAGATCTCACACACTGCTGCCGGGGCACAAGACTACCCGAAGCCCAACGATCGCAGCGCTCCCGCAGCAGCGGCCCGGTATTGTCGGCTGGCATTCCAGTAACATACCGACATCGTGAAGCGGTACCTGTCGAAAATCGCATTCCTCGCCGCTGCGGGTCTCGTGATAGGCGTGATTGCCGTGGTGGCGCTGATCTCGGGGGCCTATCTATATCTTCAACCCTCGCTGCCGAGCGTCGAGGCGATGCGGCAGATCGAACTACAGGTACCGCTGCGCGTGTACTCGCGCGACGGAAAAGTAATCGCGCAAATCGGCGAGCAACGGCGTATTCCCGTGACCTTCGAGCAAGTACCGCCGATGGTACGCCAAGCCTTCATCGCGGCCGAGGACGATCGTTTCTTCGAGCATTCGGGATTCGATTACCAGGGCATCCTACGTTCGATCATGGTCAACTTGCTGCCGGGATATCGGCTCGAAGGCGCGAGCACGATCACGCAACAAACGGCAAAAAATCTGTTTCTGACTAACGATCGCACCTGGCGACGCAAGGGGCAGGAAATGTTCCTCACCTACCGCATCGAACAGGAGTTCTCCAAGGAAGAAATCCTTGGGCTTTATCTCAACGTCATCCACTTCGGCAAACGCGCCTACGGTGTCGCCGCCGCCGCCGATCTTTATTTTGGCAAAACGCTGGACCAACTGACGCTCGCCGAAGCCGCAACGCTCGCACGCGTGCCACAGGCGCCGTCGCGCTTTAATCCGATCAACAACCCCGCGGCAGCAGCACAGCGCCGCACCTACGTACTGCGCCGCATGCGCGAGTTAGGTTTCATTGATACCGAAACCGAGCGCCGTGCAACAGCAGAAAAAATCTTTGCCAGGGTACACGTACAGTCGTTCGAGGTAGAAGCACCCTATGTCGCTGAGATGGCGCGGCTCGAACTCGTGCAGCGTTTTGGCGCTGCGGCGCAGAACGAAGGCTATAAGATCTATACTACTATCGAACCTGCACAACAGAGTGCTGCGAACGAGGCCCTACGCACCGGTCTGCTCGATTACGACCGTCGACATGGCTGGCGTGGCACAAAGACTACGGTGAGCATTCCGGCAAACGGCGATGAAGCCGTCTTTGAAGAATTGCTCGCAGATCAGGCGGTAAGCGGCGGCGTACTACCAGCACTGGTACTCGAGGTACAGGACAAATCCGCGCGTGTTTATGCCCGTGGCAGCGGTATCATCACTGTGCCTTGGGAGGGTGTGGCATGGGCGCGGCCCAAAGTCGACGGGCGGCTCGGCAAGGCACCGAAAACCGCCCAGGAAATTCTCGCGCGTGGGCAGATTATCCACGTCACGCTGCAACCCACGCCGCAACTCGCACAAATTCCCGAGGCGGCCGCAGCACTCGTCGCGCTCTCCCCTGCAGACGGCGCGATCACTGCACTGGTTGGAGGCTTCGATTACTTTGATGTGGGTGCCGGTAAGTTCAATCGTGCCATTCAGGCAAGGCGCCAGCCGGGCTCGGGGTATAAGCCGTTCCTGTATTCGGCCGCGCTCAAAAATGGCTTCACGCCATCGTCACTGGTTCTTGATGCGCCTTTCGTCATCGATGATCCGCGCATGGAAGAAGCCTGGCGACCGGAAAATTCGAGTGGGGATTTCGGCGGACCCACGCGCCTGCGCGAAGCGCTAGTCAAGTCGCGCAATCTGGTCTCGATCCGCGTGCTGCAGGCAATCGGCATGGGTCCGGCCATCGCCTATGCCGAGCGCTTCGGCTTTGAGCGCACGAGCCTTCCGCGTAATCTCACCCTCTCCCTCGGCACGATGAGCGCGACGCCGCTGCAGGTCGCTGCGGGCTACGCGGTCTTCGCCAACGGCGGTCATCGTATCCAGCCATGGTTCATTGAGCGCATCGTCGACCCGCAGGGTCACGTCGTATTCGCGGCGGCACCGCGACGCGTGGCGCTCGAATGCGATCCACCGGAGGCACTCACCGCGAATGAAGCGCCCGCAGCCGAAGCCCTGCCTGTAGCAGCAGGCTGCGACCTACCCGCCACGAAAGTCGCACCGCGCGTCATCAGTGCGCAAAATGCCTGGCTGATCACCGACATGCTGCGCGACGTGATCACGCGTGGTACCGGTCAACGTGCACGCGCGCTCGGCCGCAGCGACGTCGCCGGCAAAACCGGCACTACCAACGAAGCGCGCGACACCTGGTTCAACGGCTACAACCCGACGCTGGTGGCGTCGGTGTGGGTCGGTTTCGATCAGTCGCGACCGCTCGGCCAGGGCGAAGAGGGCAGTCGCACGGCCGTGCCCATCTGGACCGACTTCATGGCCAAGGCTCTCAAAGGCGATGCAGATCGGCCGTGGCCGATGCCCGACGGTCTCGTGCAAGTACGTATCTCGCCCGTCACCGGCGAAATCGCCAGTGCCGATGATCCCGATGCAATCTTTGAAACCTTCATGACCGATCGTCTGCCCACGGGCGGCGTTGTTGGCGAGACGAGTATGGACCCTGCGCCCCTCTCCACCGAGCAGCTACCGGCGGAGCCCATTTTCTAGATCCCGCCTCACGAGGTGTCACCCTGAAAAAGCTGCCTCCCCGTACTGAAAATCTGCGCCGTGCGCTGGCGCAGGAAGCTGCGCGCGTGATGGTCGAGCACGGCATCCGCGATTTTTTTTTAGCCAAGCGTAAGGCAGCGGAGCGCTTCGGTATGGTGGATGGTGCCGTGCTGCCGCGCAATACCGAAATCGAGGAGGCGTTGCAGGAGTACCAGCGTCTATTCGGCGGCGAAGCGTATCTTGAATCGCTACAGGCACAGCGCGAAGTGGCGCTAAACGTCATGCAGCGCCTCAAAGATTTTCAGCCACGGCTGGTTGGCCCGGTGCTGCACGGTACGGCAACCGCGCATGACGACGTCACTTTGCATGTATTCGCAGACCGCACCGAGTCGGTGAGTTTTCACCTCTTGGATCAGAGGGTGCCGTTCGAGCTGGGCGAGCGGCGTACGCGCGTCAATGCTGAACGCGTGGTGCAGCAGCCTTCATTGTATATGGAAGTGGACGGTCAGCCCGTGGAGATCGTGATCTTTCCGATCGATGGCATTCGCCAGGCGCCGGTCAGCCCAGTCGATGGTCGCCCGATGCGCCGGGCCGACACCGCCGAGGTATCGGCGTTGCTAACTGCGGGTTACTGACTCACCCAGCCGCACGCGGTCTTAACCGCGTTTGCCGATCGGCACGTAGTCGCGCTTGACTGCACCCGTGTAGAGCTGACGCGGCCGACCGATCTTATATGCCGGATCACTGATCATCTCTTGCCAGTGCGCCACCCAGCCCGCCGTGCGCGCAATCGCGAACATCACCGTGAACATGGAGCGCGGAATGCCGAGTGCGCTGTAGATGATGCCGGAATAAAAGTCGACATTCGGGTACAGCTTGCGCGAGATGAAGTAATCGTCTTTGAGCGCGATTTCTTCGAGTCGCTGCGCCAGCTCGAGCAACGGATTATCGGTACGCCCCATCTTGGCGAGCACGCGATAACACATGTCTCGAATAATCTTCGCGCGCGGGTCAAAATTTTTGTAGACACGATGTCCGAAACCCATCAGCCGTACGTGGCTCTGCTTATCTTTAACCTGGACGAGAAACTTCGGAATATTATCGACATTACCAATTTCTTCGAGCATCTCAAGCACGGCTTCGTTAGCGCCACCGTGCGCCGGTCCCCACAGCGCAGAAACACCAGCCGAGATCGCTGCGTACGGGTTGGCGCCCGTCGAGCCCGCAAGACGTACCGTCGAAGTGCTGGCATTCTGTTCGTGATCGGCGTGCAGGATGAGCAGCAGATCGAGCGCCTGCGCTGCAAGCGGATCGACGTGGTAAGGCTCGCAGGGCACGGCGTAATACATGTGCAGCAGATTGCTGCAGTAGTCGAAATCGTTGCGCGGATAGATGAACGGCTGCCCGACCGAACGCTTGTACGCCGCTGCAGCAATGGTCGGCAGCTTGGCGATGATGCGGTGCATGAAGATTTCGCGATGCCGCGGATTATTGATATCCATCGAGTCGTGGTAAAAAGCCGACATCGAGGCCACGATCGCGCTCACCATCGCCATCGGGTGCGCGTCGTAGTGAAAGCCGTTGTACATGCGCAGCAGCGACTCGTTGATCATAGTGTGTCGCTGGATACTGACGCTGAAATCGGCGAGTCGCTTCGGATTTGGCAGCTCGCCGTTGTTAAGCAAATAGGCAACCTCGATGAACGAGCTTTGCGCCGCCAGCTGCTCGATGGGGTACCCGCGATAGAGCAACACACCCTGATCGCCATCGATATAGGTGATCTTGCTCTCGGTACTCGCGGTCGCCATGAAACCGGGATCGAAGGTAAAGACGCCGTGATCCTTGGTCAGTGAGCCGATATCCACGACGTCCGGACCGATGGTCCCGGAGCGAACGAGCAGCTCGCTGGTCTTGCCTGAGGAGGGGTCTTTCAGCTCGAATTTTTTGTTGGCCATGGCACGCAAATCATTGTGATTGACGCCGTCGCGACAGCACGGCTGCATTTGACGAAAGTGACACGCCGGCACCGCAGAATCAAGGCGGGTTGCGGCTATTTTTCTACTCGACCACCTTGTACAAAGCGCCGGCCGCAAGGTTGCGGTTCGGGTACAGGCCATTAATAAGCAGCAGTTCTTCTTTTTGGTATTTGTCGACCGGCATCGCCGCCGCGTAATCCTCGAGTCGAGTGTCCGCAGTCGCCGTACGAATGCTCACGCGATACGGCTCGGCGAGCGGATATTCCGACGGTTTGAGCGTGCGCAGCGTCTCAGCCACCGACTGGAACAGGCCGTCAGACTCGGGAACGCCGCCGCGCGATGAACGACTTGCGCCCGCGAACAGATAGGCGCTCTTGCCGCGGTACAACACCGTCCAACGCACCGGGCCCGCGCCGCCATCGAGCGGCGAACCATTGGTGGTGCGCACGGTGTAGCCCTCCATACCATTCACTGAAATCGGCTCACCACCCGCAAGAGAAGCACCCCGCAGCTGCGACAGCAAAAACTCGCGCGGACCCTGCAGCGGTGGGCGTTCCTTGAGGGTAATTTGCATCAGGGTGTCTTTACTCGGTGTGTACGCGTTCAACGCATCGCGCTCATTCTCGACCGTCCACGCTCTTGGAAAGGCAACCGTGATACCGAGCTCCGCGTGATAGAGCCGGTTACCGCGCACGATGCCCTGCGCACGGCTGGAGCCATAAGTGAGACCGTCGATCGCTTTGATGTAGCGCTCGCGGTTTTCCACCCAGCCACCGGGTGGTCCGGTATCGAATCGTCCCGAGGCTTTGGCGGCCTGAACCGCGCGCGCGTCGGGCGCCGGGTGCGAAGAAAACAACCCGTGATAAACCCGCGGCTCGCGCCCCTCGGCGCGGGCGCGGTCAATCTCGAAGCGTTCGCCGCGCCGGAACATTTGGAAAACCTCGATCATCGACTCAGGCCGGTAACCCGCACGAGTGGAGTACTGCAAGCCGATACGGTCAGCCTCCAGCTCGTTCTCGCGACCATAGCCCTTCATCCAGGCGCTGGCGCCGAGATTGGCTAGATCAGCGATAGCACTGGAGTTTGCGTAGATCGCCGCAGCAGCGGCAGCGAGCGAGGCGAGAACGCCACGCGTCTTGCGCTTCTGCGGGTGTTTAGCAGTGACGTGCGCCACTTCGTGCCCGAGCACGGCCGCGAGTTCTGCTTCGGAATTGAGCTGGATCAGCAGACCACGATGCACGTAGACGTAGCAGCAGCCGGTGGTGAACGCGTTGAGCGAGTCGTCATCGACGACGACGAATTTCCACTCCTCGTCGGGCAAGCTGCTCTGCCGAGCCACGCGCTGCCCGACCTCGCTGACGTAGTCTTGCAGCGCCTGGTTGTCATAGATGCCATAAGCCTTGAGGATTTGCTCGTGCGCCTTGCGCGAGCTCGCACTCTCCTGCGACTTGCGCGCTGCTGCGGGCGCACCAACCGCATCGGTAAGTAACGCCAGCGATACAATGACCGCCGCCAGCAACACCGCGAAAGCGTTCAGGTTTCTGTGCACATTCAACCTCGGCTTTCCGACTGGAGACGCTGGCAGAAGTTCCGGCGCGCTGCCATCGCGGCGCTACGGCAAAAAACGAAAAAGGCGCCGTATCAGGCGCCTTTTTCGCTGCTGCAACAAGTACGCGAAACGATCACCGCGCGGTGGCGGCAGCGTATCTTTTGCGGAACTTGTCGACGCGGCCCGCGGTGTCAACGATCTTCTGTTTGCCTGTATAGAACGGGTGGCAGTTCGAGCAGACTTCGATCGACAAGTCTTGGCCCATGGTCGAACGAGTCTTGAAAGTGTTGCCGCAAGAGCAAGAAACGTTGATTTCCGTATATTCGGGATGGATCGAGGGTTTCATGGGCGGACTTCAGACTTAACCAGGCGAGTAAAAACGGCCGCGCAGTCTAAGCGCTATGCCGCGGTTTCGACAAGGGCTTAGGCCGAGCGGCGGCAGCGGCGCGGGCCGAACTGTGGATAAGTCTGTGGAATCCGTGCCCAGGCGGCCGCCGGAACCCCGCTTCAGAAAGCGATATTCTTCGCCCGATTAAAAATAACGTGCGTATTTTAATCAGTTAAATCAATAATTTATAAAATCATTGTCGTCACAAAATTGAAAAAACGACGTAATCTGCCATCGCCGCGAGATTTTTTATCCGTTGTGCATACTTTCCGCGCGCTCTGGCAGGAACTCGAGCAAGACCTCGTTAAGGAACCGCACCCCGAGCACCGTCGGCTGGATGCGGGTGGTAGCTAACTCAACCCCGTCGGTCAGTGCAAGCAAACCGCGCCCCAGCAGACTCACAACGGCGGCGTCGACGCTTGACCAGGGCAGCCCAGTACGGGACTCGAAAAGCCCGCGCTCGAAACCCTCGAGCAAACGCAACACGTTCAACATGAATTCAAACGGCAGTTGATCGGTCGCAATCTGCTGCCAAATCAAGCCGCCGATCGGGTCGCGTTGATAACGACGCGGGTCACGCTGTTGGGTGCTGCGCCAAATGGCAGATCCGGTAAGCTTACCGTGCGCACCCGCGCCGATGCCGAGATAGTCGCCAAAGCGCCAATAATTGAGATTGTGCGCGCAAGCACGGCCTTTTCGTGCCCAAGCCGAAACTTCGTACTGCGCATAACCCGCAGCGGTCAGACGCGCGCCACAGAGCGCAAGCATCCGCTCCGTTTGATCATCGCTCGGCAGATCGGCGGGCGGGCGCCCGGCAAAACTCGTCCCGGGCTCCAGCGTGAGCTGATAGTGCGAGATCTGCGCCGGGCCGAGCGCGATCGCCGTCTCGACGTCGTACAACGCACCCGCTGCGTCCTGCGCGGGCAGGCCATACATCAGATCAATGTTGAAGTTGTCGAGGCCCGCGGCATGTAATTCATTGGCAGCGACCAAAGTTTCGGCGGGCGAGTGGATGCGGCCGAGTACGCGCAGCGCGACAGCGTTGAAACTTTGTGCACCGAGCGAAACCCGATTGACGCCAACAGCAGCATATTCTCCGAAACGACCACGCTCGATCATACCCGGGTTCGCCTCAAGGGTGATCTCGACGTCTGGCATAAAACCGATACTACTGCGTACCCACTCAAGCAGTTTGCCTATAGCGGTCGGCGAAAAAAGACTGGGCGTACCGCCGCCCATGAAAATCGTCGCGATTTTTCGATCTGCCAAAGATTTCGCCTGCAATTCGAGCTGCTGCAGCAGATCGTGCTGCAGCGCCTTGAGATAAGTTGCTTCGGGGACCGTGTCGCGCCCCGGGATGTCTTCGCGCAGGGCATGCGAGTTGAAATCGCAGTAGGGGCACTTGCTGACACACCACGGAAAGTGAACGTACAAACCGATTGGCGACGAACTCTGTGCCTGAAGCTGCGACATGCCGAAGCCCCGTGCGTACTCAGCGCGCCACGCCGCCGCGCCAGTTGGCCACAAGATTGCGCAAGGCCTGGCCACGATGGCTCTGCGCGTGTTTTTCCAACGACGGCAGCTTGGCAACACTGCGGGATTCACCGTCCGGTGCAAATACCGGATCGTAACCAAAGCCGCCGGCGCCGAGCGGCGCACGCAAGATCCGTCCTTCCCAGGCGCCACGGCCAAAGATTGGTGAGGGATCATTGGCATCTCGCACCAGGGCGATCACGCACCGAAACCGCGCGGCGCGCGCGGCATCGTCGACGCTCTGCATGGCGTGCAACAACTTTTGCAGATTGGCTAGATCACCCGCGCCCTCGCCGGCATAGCGTGCCGAGCGTACGCCGGGTGCACCGCCCAGCGCGTCAACTTCGAGTCCAGAATCATCGGCCAACGCCGGCAAGCCACTGCGAGCGGCAGCATAACGAGCCTTCAACAGCGCATTGGCTTCGAAGGTGTCACCATTTTCTTCGGGAGGCTCGATACCGAACTCCGCCTGCGCAACGAACTCAAAGCCGAGCGGACCGAGGAGCTCCGCGAACTCACAGATTTTACCCGCGTTGCCTGTGGCGAGCACGACTCGCACGCTCGGCTCTAGGCCTGCAGCGCCATGCGTTGCAGCGTATGGAGCTGCACGATGCCCGCAGTGGCGAGGGTGAGCATGGCATCGAGCTCCTCGCGACGAAACGCATGACCTTCGGCCGTGCCCTGGATCTCGACGAAGCTGCCACCGTCCCTCATGACGACATTCATGTCCGTCTCGGCCTGGGAATCTTCTAAATAATCTAGGTCGAGCACCGGCACACCACCGAAAATGCCCACCGACACGGCAGCGACTTGACCATGCAAGGGCGAGCTTGCCAGCGCACCACGCGAGATCAGTGTCTGACATGAATCGACCAATGCCACATAACTGCCGGTGATTGCCGCCGTGCGTGTGCCCCCATCGGCTTGCAGTACGTCGCAGTCGAGGATGACCGTACGCTCACCGAGTGTGCTCATGTCCATCACCGCCCGCAGGCTGCGACCGATCAAGCGTTGGATTTCCTGAGTACGTCCCGATTGTTTACCGTTCGCTGCCTCGCGCGTCGACCGCATATGCGTGGCCCGCGGCAACATGCCGTATTCGGCGGTGACCCAACCTAGCCCACGGCCGCGCAAAAACCCGGGGACGCCTTCTTCGATGCTCGCCGTGCACAGTACGCGCGTGCTGCCGAATTCGACCAGCACCGAGCCTTCGGCATGGCGCGTGAAGTGTCGCTCGAAACGAACGGGGCGAAGGGCATCGGGGCTGCGCCCGCTTGGTCTATGAAACATGTGGGAATATCCTGAAACGGGGATTACCGAAAAGTCGCTAGGCCGTGAACCCGGCTAAACTGCGAGCTTTATACACCCGGGCCGACATCGGCGCACGGCCACCATCATCTGCGGCAGAGGCGATCCATGATCAGCAGCATGACCGGCTTCGCTCGACGGCAAGCCGGAGGCGACTTCGGTAACCTCACCTGCGAACTGCGCAGCGTCAATCACCGTTATCTCGAGCCCGGCTTTCGCTTGCCCGAAGAGTTACGGTCGATCGAAAGCGAGCTACGACAAACGCTAGCGCGTGAGCTGCGACGCGGCAAACTCGACTGCACCATCCATCTGCGCGGCAGTCATCAAGCCGAGCTCGGATTGCGCATCGACAAGCCGGGGCTCGAAAAACTGCTCGAACGCACGGGAGAAATTGCCAAACTCGTGCCAAATCACATCGGCATCGGCTTGAGTATTGCGAGCCGCATCGAGTTGCTCGATGTGCTGCGCTGGCCCGGCGTGCTCAAAGATGACCCGCCGGACAGCGAAAGCCTGCAGGGCGCCTGTCGCAAGCTCTTTCTCGACACCGTACGCGATCTTGCGACAGCCCGTAAGCGCGAAGGTCAAAGATTACACGAGCTTATCGAACGGCGTTGTGCAGATCTCGCCGCACTCGTCCGCGGACTGCGTAGTCGCATGCCCGAGCTGCGCGAGCGCCTGCGCACTCGTCTGCAGGAACGGATCACCGAACTCGGTGTGACGGTTGACGCCGCGCGCTTCGAGCAGGAATTGGTGCTCTTATTGCAGCGCGCCGACGTCGACGAAGAACTCGATCGACTCGAGGGTCATGTTGCCGAGATTCGCCGCGTGATCGATACCGACGACGCCGCCGGGCGTCGGCTCGACTTTCTTATGCAAGAGCTCAACCGCGAAGCCAACACGCTATCATCGAAGTCGCAAGAGCTCGAACTAACGCGTATCGCCGTCGACATGAAGGTATTGATCGAGCAGATGCGAGAACAGGTGCAAAACATCGAATGAGTGGTCGGCTGTTCGTAATCGCTGCACCCTCGGGCGCTGGCAAGACAAGCCTGGTCAAGGGGGTACTGGCGCACGAATCGAATTTGCGCGTCTGCGTATCGCATACTACTCGTGCGAAACGTCCGAATGAAATTGATGGTCGCGACTACTATTTCATTGACGTACCGACCTTCAAGGCGCTGATCGTTGCCGATGGATTCCTCGAATATGCGCCGGTCTTCGACAACTTTTACGGCACAAGCCGCGCCGCACTCGCCGAGGCTCTCGGACGTGGTCACGACGTCATCCTCGAAATTGACTGGCAAGGCGCGCGCCAGGTTCGCGAACGTACCCGCGATGCCACGAGCGGGCGCGCGGGTTGCACCACGGTGTTCGTGCTGCCGCCCTCACGTGACGAACTCGAACGGCGTTTGCGGGGTCGAGGAACCGACAATGCGACAGCGATCGCGCGGCGCCTGCGCAATGCCGTTGATGACATGAGTCACTACAACGAATTCGACTACGTGATCATCAACGACGACTTCGAGCGCGCGGTGGCCGATCTGCAGCGTATCCTTGTCGGCCCCGCCAACGATTTGCTGGCGAGCCGCCCCACCCTCGAGCCCTTGCGCGCCGAACTGCTCGGCTGAGAGCCCCGACCCTCCCGGGTAGCTGGCAAAAAACCCCTGTTGTCGCCTATACTTGACGGCCCTCCCGAAGGCTCGCGCACATGGCACGCATCACCGTCGAAGACTGCCTCCAGAACGTCGACAATATTTTCCAGCTCGTCATACTCGCCTCGCGGCGTGCACGTCGGCTCGCCAATGGTGCCGAGGCGACCGTGCCTTGGGAAAACGACAAGCCCACAGTAGTGGCTCTGCGCGAGATTGCTGTTGGCAACATCACGCCCGAGATGTTGCTCGAGCCGGAGCCGGAACCCGAGCCGGAACCGAGCCTGCTGCCGGACATTATGGAACCCGATCCGGGCTTCCGCGCGCCGCAGTTCGGCGG
Organism: Gammaproteobacteria bacterium; assembly: GCA_016874555.1. Lineage (GTDB taxonomy): Bacteria > Pseudomonadota > Gammaproteobacteria > Steroidobacterales > Steroidobacteraceae > UBA964. Next base: position 77,349 of record VGTW01000001.1, read on the forward strand.
CGGAGAATGATCGGCCAGGCCTCGCACGCGGAGGCTCTTTGGACTACACGGAGACATTGCTCGGTCTCCTGCCGGGCTCGCGTCGCACGCCCGGTCTCAAAGAATTACTGAGCGCGGCCGGCGCCTACCTGCGTCCTGATCAGGTCGAACGGATTCGCTCCGCGGCCGAGTTCGGCGCGGAGGCACACCGGGGACAAAAGCGCAAAACTGGAGAACCTTACATCGCGCATCCGGTGGCGGCGGCCGAGGTGCTCGCCAATCTGCGGCTCGACACCGACACCATCATCGCCGCCATTCTGCACGACATCATCGAGGATACGCCGATCGCCAAAGAAGATCTGGCAAAACGCTTCGGTGGCAACGTCGCCGAGATCGTCGACGGCGTCACTAAGCTCGACCAGATTCAGTTCAAAAGCCGAGAAGAAGCGCAAGCCGAGTCCTTCCGCAAGATGCTGCTCGCGATGGTGCGCGATCTGCGCGTCATCCTGGTCAAGCTCGCCGATCGGTTGCACAATATGCGAACGATCGAGGGCATGTCGCCGGCACGCCGCCGCGCGGTCGCGCGCGAGACTCTCGATATTTATGCACCGCTCGCCGAGCGCCTCGGTCTCTACGGCATGAAACTTGAGCTCGAGGATCTCGGTTTCCGTGCGCTCTACCCGCTTCGCTATCGCGTCATCGAAAAAGCCTTGAAACGGGCGCGCGGCAATCAGAAAGAATTCCTGACGCGCATCTCTGAAAACATCGGCAGTACGTTGGCAAAAGCCGGGATCGCCGCCGAAGTGGACACCCGCGAGAAGCATCTATACAGCATCTACCGAAAGATGCTGCGCAAGCGTATTCCACTTGCCGAAATAGTCGATGTCTACGGGCTGCGCGTGATCGTCGACTCCGTCGATCATTGCTATCGCACTCTCGGCGTCGTGCACGGCACCTACCGACCCATGCCCGGACGCTTCAAAGATTATGTAGCGATCCCACGGATCAATAGTTATCAATCGCTGCACACAACGCTATTCGGACCCAACGGTCTGCCGATCGAAGCGCAGATCCGCACGCGCGATATGCATCGTATCGCCGAGTCCGGTATTGCCGCTCACTGGAGATACAAGATCGACGATTATTCTGCGGATCACGAGCAGGCGCGTGCGCGCGAGTGGCTGTCCAACCTCATCTCGATGCAGGAAGTCGGAACCTCCGAAGAATTTCTCGAAAGCGTGCGGATCGATCTTTTCCCGGACAAGGTCTATGTATTCACGCCCAAGGGTAGAATCCTGCGACTGCCGCGCGGCGCGACCATCGTGGATTTTGCCTATGCTGTACATACCGATGTCGGTAATCGCTGCGTCGCCGCCAAGATCGATCGCCGGCTGACGCCGCTGCGCAGCCAATTGCGTAACGGACAAACGGTGGAGATCGTCACCGCGCCGGGCGCAATCCCCAACCCATCGTGGGTAAACTTCGTGGTCACGGCCAAGGCCCGCGCTGCCATCCGTCAATACTTGAAGGGCCTGCGCCGCTCCGAGGCCATCGAGCTCGGTCATCTACTCATCAATCAGTCGCTTGCCGAATTCAACCTCTCACTGACCGACATCAGCGCGGTGACGCTGGCCGCCACGGCAAGCGAACTCGGCATGGCGGAAGCCGACGAGCTATTCGAAAAAGTCGGTATGGGTGAGCGCCTCGCGCCATTGATTGCACGCCGCCTCGGACCAGCGGCTTCTGCGGTAACTGGGATATCGCCTGATGCGGCGCGCGAGACTGCGCCGACGCCGCTCGCTGTCGCCGGCACCGAAGGTTTGCTCGTCAGCTATGCGCGCTGCTGCTTTCCGGTACCAGGCGATGCAATCCTTGCCTATCTCTCCAGCGGTCGCGGCATCATCGTGCACCGCGAAGAGTGTGCGAACGTCGACGACTACCGCAAGCATCCGGAGAAGTGGCTGTCGATCACCTGGGCAGAACAACCCGAACGTATGTTCGGCAGCGAGCTGCGCGTCGAAGTTGAAAATCGTATGGGGGTACTGGCCGCGGTGGCCGCAGCCATTTCCGGCACCGAAACCAACATCGATCACGTCGAACTCGAAGAGCGTGACGCGCAAACCTCAGTGCTGGTCTTTGAGGTCCTGGTTCGTGATCGCAAGCATCTCGCCAACGTCATGCGCGTAATTCGTCGCATGCCCGACGTACTGCGACTCTCGCGTACACTCGCAATCAGAACCCGCGACGAATGAGTCGGCTGCGAGCCCTCGAGGAGATTGCAACGTGACACGACAAATCATCAGTACCAACGATGCACCGCAGGCCATCGGCACCTACTCGCAAGCGGTGCGGGTAGGTCCCACGGTGTACATCTCTGGGCAGATTCCCTTGGACCCGAGCAATGGGCAAATGGTCAGCAGCGACATCGAAATCGAAATCCGCCGCGTGTTCGACAATCTATCGGCGATAGCCAAAGCGGCTGGCGGTTCTCTCAAGCACGCTGTCAGAGTCACCGTCTATCTCACCGATCTTGCGAACTTCGCCAAGGTCAATGAAGTGATGGCACAGTACTTTCCACAACCTTGGCCGGCACGTGCCGCCATCGGCGTCGCACAATTGCCGCGCAGTGCGCGCGTCGAGATCGACTGCATTCTGCATCTCGATTGATCGGCGCCACTGCCAGAACCGCCATCGCTGTCGCTGATACCGCTATCAACCAGCGCCGTTATGACCGAGCCTCGTGAGCAACGACCGGTCACGGCACTGCGCGGAGTCGGCGACGCACTCGCTGCGCGCCTCGCGGTGCTCGGCGTCGAGACCGTGCAGGATCTGCTCTTCGTACTGCCCACGCGTTATGAAGACCGGACTCGCGTGCAGCCGATCGGCTCGCTAATCGCTGGCGGTCGCGCCGTCGTCGAAGGCGAGGTACAGCTGACCGAAGTCGTATTTCGGCGGCGGCGGCAAATGCTCTGTCGCATCGCCGACGGTTCCGGCTTCCTGACGCTGCGTTTCTTTCATTTCTCCAGCGCCCAGCAACAAGGCTTGGAACGTGGCAATCGTCTGCGCTGCTTCGGCGAGGTACGCCGCGGACCCATGGGTCTCGAGATCGTGCATCCGGAGTATCGGAGAATTTTTGATGAACGCTCACCGCTGGAAGAATCTTTGACGCCGGTTTACCCCGCCACCGAAGGCGTGAGTCAGGGCAAACTGCGGGTGCTCATCGTACAAGCCTTGCGCGAACTCGATAGCGCAGGCGTTCGCGACTGGCTGCCGTCCGCAATCCTTGCGCCACTTGGACTACCGCCGCTGCGCGAAGCGCTGCGCTACGTACATCAACCGCCGGTAGACGCGGACCTCGACGAACTCGACGCAGGCAAGCACCCCGTACAAAACCGCCTGGCGTTCGAAGAACTGCTGACGCATCAGGTGGTCATGCGACGTCTGCGCGAGTCGGTACGTACCGATGCTGCTTGGGTACTGACCGACGAGAGGGCACTCGAGGCGCGCTTCATCAGCGGTTTGCCTTACAAACTCACATGCGCGCAGCGCCGTGTGCTCGACGAAGTTGGCGCCGATCTGGTCCGGGACCGACCGATGGCGCGTCTCGTGCAAGGCGATGTCGGCTGCGGCAAGACCGTGGTCGCAGCTGCAGCAATGGCGCGCGCCGTAGGTAGTGGACGACAGGCCGTCCTGATGGCGCCCACTGAACTACTCGCCGAGCAGCATCAAAGAAATCTAGATGCTTGGTTCAGGCCGCTAGGCATCCCGGTCGTACTTGTCTCAGGTTCGCAGCCGGCACGCACGCGGCGCAGCACGCTTGATGCAATTGCCTCTGGCGAGGTACGAATCGCTGTCGGCACGCATACGCTGTTCCAGGAGAGCATGCAGTTCCGCGAACTCGCACTGGTCATCGTCGACGAGCAGCATCGATTCGGTGTGCAGCAACGCCTGCGTCTAGCCGAAAAAGGTATGGCGAGCGGTCGTCATCCGCATCAACTCATTATGACTGCGACACCCATCCCGCGCACCCTCGCGATGACGGCTTATGCAGATCTCGACGTCTCAATCATCGATGCCTCGCCACCAGGCCGTAAACCCGTCAAAACCGTGGTAGTTGCCGAAACCAGACGCAGCGAAGTGGTGGCACGGATCGATGCCGCCTGTCGAAACGGCAGGCAGGCCTACTGGGTCTGCCCGTTGATCGAGGAATCAGAAGAGCTGCAGTGTCAGGCTGCGGAGGAGACCGCAGCGGTCCTCCACGAAGCCCTGCCGCATCTTGTCGTACGACTCGTGCACGGGCGCATTAAGCCGAGAGAAAAAGACGCCACTATGCTCGCCTTTAAGGCGGGCAAGATCCACCTGCTCGTCGCCACCACGGTCATCGAGGTCGGCGTCGATGTGTCGAACGCCACGCTGATGGTGATAGAAAACGCCGAGCGCATGGGGCTGGCGCAACTGCACCAACTCCGTGGTCGAGTCGGCCGCGGCACGTGCGAGAGCAGCTGCGTGCTGCTCTATCGCGCGCCCATAGGTCCGCTCGCGCGAGCACGACTCAATGTCATTCGCGATACCAACGACGGCTTCGAGATCGCTCGCCGCGATCTTGAGCTACGTGGCCCCGGCGAACTGCTCGGCACGCAACAAACCGGTCTTTCCCGCATGCGTGTAGCCGATCTGATCCGTGATGCCAATTTGTTGCCACGGGTACAAGAAGCCGCCGAGATACTGCTTGCCCAACACCCGGATAGAATCGCGCCCCTGACCACGCGCTGGATCGGAACGGATGACAGATATGGCCGTATCGGCTGACAACCTGGGCCTGCCGCCGCCAGTGCCCAGCGCGGCGATGTGGTTGCCGGGGCCGGCACTCAATTGCTATGTCGGCGACCAGTCGCTGCGATCGTGGCTGTTGACGCCAGGGTTGCTCACGCAAAGAATTCGCGAAGCAGCGGGCGAGAGTTTCGCCATGCATCTATTGCGGGAAGAGCGCATCGGCGACGAGCAAATTCGCGAAATCGACATGAGCTGCGATACCGAAGTGTGGATGTTCGCGCATACGCGGATTCCTGTAACTACACTCGAAGCCGAGCCTTGGTTGGGCAGGATCGGCAGTCGCACCTTGGGCGAGGCCCTCGAAGGTCGGGCGACACTGACGCGGGAATCCTTCCGCTACGCACAGTTCTATCCCGACATTTGGCTCGTCGATCGCGCACTCACCCACGCGGCGCTCGCGCCGCAACCGTTGTGGATCAGACACTCTGCATTGCGTATGGGCGCTGCGCCCTTCGATCTCTACGAGGTATTTCTGCCCACCATCGGCCAGCGTCGCCCAAGCTAAGCAGCGCACTGCACCCCATCAGGCCCGCCACGTGTCACCCGCCCTGCGTCGTCGTCTTGATGAATATATGCTACTCACACGGCTCAATCGGCCGATCGGCATCTTATTGCTGTTGTGGCCGGTGCTCTGGGCGTTGTGGCTCGCGGCAGATGGCATACCTGATCCTCGTTTGCTCGTCGTGTTCGTCGCTGGCACAGTACTCACGCGTTCGGCAGGTTGTATCATCAATGATTTGGCCGACCGCGAGTTCGACCCACACGTTGCGCGCACGCGCGAACGGCCGCTCGCCGCACGTCGAGTTTCGCCTAGCGAGGCAATCGGACTCTTCGTGGTGCTGATCCTGCTGGCGCTCATCGTGGTCTTGCAGCTCGATGCGCGTACCGTCTGGCTGTCGCTGGTGGCTGCTGCGCTGCTCACGAGCTATCCCTTTTGCAAGCGTTTCTTTGCTGCGCCGCAGATTTATCTCGGCCTCGCGTTCGGTTGGGGCGTACCGATGGCGTTTATGGCAACCGACGGCAACGTGCCGACGCTCGGCTGGTTGATCTTTACGACCACCGTCATCTGGGCCTGTATCTACGACACGTTTTACGCCATGGTCGATCGAGATGACGATCGTCGCATCGGTATCCGCTCCACGGCAGTGTTGTTTGGCCGTCACGATCTGCTCGCCATCGGCCTGCTGCAAGCATCCATGCTGGGGCTACTGATATGGATCGGTCGACTCGCCGAGCTCCACTGGATTTATTTCTTGAGTCTCGTCGTCGTAGCCGTGCTGTTCGCATATCACCTTTGGTCGTCACGCCGGCGTGATCGCACTGCCTGCTTCCACGCTTTCCTTAATAATAATTACGTCGGCATGATCGTGTGGTTGGGGATTGCCGTCGCCACACTCCAGAGCTGAACGTCCTCGACGCCCGCTTTTAGAAGCGTGGCGCGCGCAGCCTCGAGTGTCGCACCCGCGGTCGAGACATCGTCGATCAGAGCGACGCTGCGCGGAGAAGCGCTACGGTGTGTGGCACTTGCCAATTGGCGAGTGAACGACGGCATTGTCTCGTCGCTCGGGCGCCGATAATGCCGTCTTCGGTCGTGTGGCGCGGGTTCGCACTAGCCCCCATCGCGCAGCACGGGCTGCTGCAGCCAGCGGCTAATCTGCAGCGCAAGCAGAGCGGGCTGACGAAAAGCGCGATCGGCGAGCCGTGACGGGTGCAGCGGGACAGGCAGTAGCAGTTGGGGCGGGTGAAGTCGCTTAATAGCAATGGCGCGCGTCGCCGCTATCGCACCAAGGCTCCCAGCACTCGCGCGCCCACCCGATCACCCGCAAATTTGAGCGGCTTGAGCGCGACGTCGGCGGGCGAGGCGTAGACGAATGCCTTGATAACGGTCGTGCCGCCTCGCGGAACCGCCAGCCGCGGCAATGCGCTGTATCAGCGACCACAAAGATCGAGGGGTCCGAGATCGCCTCGACCGTTATAGAAGTACCAGCGTGCCGGCAAACAACAGAAACCCGCTCGCTGCCACCATGGCAGGGCGCGTAAATTGGGCACCGGCGCTCGGCTGCGGGGCATTGTCGACTCGTTCGTGGCTTGCAAGTTGACATCCTCCCCCGCGCTTGCGGAACATTGCTTACGGTGGCGACCAAGGCTGCCGACTGCTGCCGTCGAAGGCAGCGCCCAAAACGCTTTAATTCGCCGGAGTACTCGCCGGTCCCCGCCCCAGAAGACGCCCGCCATGAACGCCGCTGCGATCACCACCACTACGACCAACCCCGCTACGACCGCCGCCGCTAAAAATGCTTCGGTCAATAATGTCAGCGCTCCGGTGGCTGCCGATGACATCCGTAACGACTGGCAGCTCGATGAAGTCGAAGCGTTGTTCGCACTGCCCTTTCAGGACCTGCTGTTTCGGGCGCAGACCGTACACCGCGCGCACCACGCACCGAACACCGTGCAGGTGAGCACCCTGCTCTCGGTGAAAACCGGCGCCTGTCCCGAGGACTGTGCCTACTGCCCGCAAAGCGTCCGCTACGACACCGGTCTCGATCGCGAAGCACTGCTGGCGGTGGCCGATGTGGCCGCTCGAGCGAAGGCCGCCCGCGAGGCCGGTGCCACCCGGTTCTGCATGGGCGCCGCCTGGCGTTCGCCAAAGAAACGTGACCTCGAAGTGATCACGGCGATGATCCGCGAAGTCAAATCTTTAGGGCTCGAGAGTTGCGCCACGCTCGGCATGCTCAGCCATGAGCAGGCCAAAGAATTACACGACGCCGGTCTTGATTACTACAACCACAATATCGATACCTCGCCCGAGTTCTACGGTAAGATCATCACCACGCACGACTTCAAAGACAGACTCGATACTCTCGAAGCTGTGCGCGAAGCCGGCATGAACGTGTGCTGCGGTGGCATCGTCGGCATGGGTGAAACCGCGCGCGACCGCGCACGCATGCTGCAGGTACTCGCCAATCTGCCGCAACACCCCGAGAGCGTACCGATCAACCAACTGGTTGCGGTGCCCGGAACGCCTCTCGCCGATCAGTCACCCATCGATCCGCTCGATTTTGTACGCACGATTGCAGTCGCGCGGATTTTGATGCCGTGCTCGGCAGTAAGACTTTCGGCGGGCCGCGAGAAGATGTCCGACGAATTGCAGGCACTCGCTTTTTTTGCCGGCGCAAATTCCATTTTCTACGGCGAAAAACTTTTGACCACCGGTAATCCTGACATCGAACACGATCGTGCCCTGCTGACGAGGCTCGGCATTCAGGCCGCGGGCGCAGCGCCGACCGCACTGCACGCCTAACCGCAGTGCGCTGCACGCCCGAGGCCCGCGCTGCCGCGCTACATGACATCGACAGGCGTCGGCTGCGCCGCCGTCGCTTGCCGAACGACGACCAGCAGATCAATTTTTGTAGTAATGATTACCTCGGTCTAGCGCGTGATCCCGAGGTTGCTGCCGCCATGGCCTCGGCAGCGCGCACCCACGGCGCGGGCGCCGGCGCCTCGCATCTGGTCAGCGGCCATTCTGCCGAACATGACGTTCTCGAGCGCGAATTGGCCGAGTTCACGCGGCGAGAACGCGCGCTCGTATTCTCCACGGGTTACATGGCAAATCTCGGTGTGCTATCAGCGCTCGCCGATCGACACGACCTGCTGATTGGCGACGAACTCAATCACGCCTCACTGATCGATGCTGCCAGACTCACTCGTAGTCCGTACCATCATCGGTACACCCATGGCGACGCTGCAGCAGCAGCCGAACTGCTGCGCTCGTCAGATAAGTTGCGCGGCGCCTTCGTGATCACCGATGGCGTATTCAGCATGGACGGCGACCTGGCGCCGCTGCCGGCGCTCGCCGCCGCAGCGCGTGCGCATCAGGCTTGGCTCGTGGTCGACGATGCCCATGGTCTTGGCATTGTCGGCGCCGAGGGGCGCGGCAGCGGCGAATTCTTCGGGCTGAGCTCGCAGGACATACCCGTACTAATCGGCACTTTCGGCAAGGCGCTAGGTACGTTCGGGGCTTTCGTTGCCGGCGACGACGAGGTGATCGAGTTGTTGATTCAGCGCGCCCGGACCTACATATATACGACCGCGCTACCGCCCGCAGTCGCCGCCGCGACTCGCCACGCGCTCAAAAAATTGCAGTACGAGCAGTGGCGACGCGAGCACCTGCTGGCACTGGTCGACCATTTCCGTACCGGCGTACGCCAGCGCGGCTTGCCGGTCAGCGACTCGTCCACGCCGATTCAGCCGCTGCTGCTCGGCAGCGAGGACAGAGCAATCGCGGCCAGCCATCGACTCGCCGAGTTGGGATATCGCGTCACGGCGATTCGTCCACCGACCGTTCCGGTCTCCACCTCACGACTGCGAATCACGCTGTCTGCCGCCCACAGCGTGCGGCAGGTCGACGGACTGTTGGCAGCGCTCGAACAGGTTATCTTTAATCGGCTGATGGGCGATCAAGCGGTTGCAGGCGTCGTGGCATGAGCGACTCCTCGGGCAGCACATCGCCGTCGGAACTCGCGCGCCGCGAGCTCTTCGATCGGCTTGATCACTTTGCACTCGTACCCAAGCTGGTGGTCGAACTTGGCAGTGCGCTCGCCGGACGACCGAACGGACTTCGTCAAAAATTCCCGCGGGCACGCATCGTCGCCGTGAGTGAGCCCGGCAACTACCCCAGGGTCGCCGATCGCGGTGTGCTGAATTCGCTTGGTGTTTTGTTGCGGAAAATTCTGTGGCTGCGGCTTCCCGTAGAGCGTATCGAGTCCTCACCGGAGCAGTTGCCATTCGCGGCTGCAAGCGTCGATATCGTGGTTGCAGATCGTTTGCTTGCAGGTAGTGCCCGACTCGATGTAATACTCAAGGAAGTCAGACGAGTTCTTCGACCCGGTGCGCTTTTTCTTTGGAGCACACTGGCGCCTGGCAGTCGGCTACAGCCGGCGCATGCTGACGCAGATCTCGTCGATATGTACGACATCGGTAGGGCACTCGGGCGCGCGGGTTTCGCCGAGCCCGTCCTCGATGTCGACCGCTTGGGCGATGTAGAGGTGATTCAAGTCGCGGCATTCGCCGGCGCGCCGCGGCCAGAAGATGGCGACGCCGTAGTAGATTCTTCTGCCTCGGGCGAAATCCTTGTTCCGGTGGATTCGATCGGTCGACGCGTCAGGATGCCTTCGTGAAGCAAAAATTTCGCGGGGTGTTCGTGACCGGCACCGACACCGAGATCGGCAAGACTCATGTAGCTACTGCCATGGTTGCGGCTGCGCGGCGTCGCGGTTTTCGGGTCGGTGTGATGAAGCCCATCGCTGCCGGCGCGGAACAAACGCCACTGGGTCTACGCAACGACGATGCGCTAGCGCTGATCGCTGCGCAGGGCGTGGTCGCAGCGTCTATCTCCGCCGCCGAATACGCCATAGTGAACCCCTACTGTTTTGCATCGCCCGTATCGCCACACATCGCCGCCGCCGAGGCAGACGTG
>VGTW01000002.1 GCA_016874555.1 Gammaproteobacteria bacterium
GATGCACGGCAAGCCCAGCTGCGTGAGCGAGTTCGACGAACCGCGTCGGGGTAGTCACGTAACGTGTGCTTTCGGTGCCGTCGGCTGGGTTGGTTTGCCGCGAGCCGATCAGGTGTCGCTTCCAGGGACCGACAGCATCGGCGTATTCGCGGAAAATCTTGAATGTGGCGGGATCGCCAAAGTCTCTTGGGATACTCCCTTTTGGGTAGAGACGACAGGCGCCCTCGCTCGTCCACACTGGGCAGGGGCTAACGCTACCGTCCTCGCACAGTTCGCCGCCATCCAACAGTTGGACCAAGCGCAAGTCTGTCCGTAATCGTAACCAGCGCAGATTGCCGGACTCGAATGACTGTAGAAATACCGGTGAATCGCGCGTTGTCCAACCCACCGACTCGAGAGTCGCGAGTAACTTCGGCTCCAGCGGCAGCCCCTGCTCGCAGTGCCAAGTGGGGTGTTTGGTCTCTGGATAAATACCGATGACCCGACCGCGTGCAGCCGATTCGCATCGCACCAGATCAATAATTTCTTCCAGAGTCGGTATTTGGTAAAGCCCGTTGAATTCCTGCGACCGATCGGCGCGCGGTTGTATCGCCCGCAGTGTGCGCAATTCGGCGAGGGTGAAGTCCGTGGTGAACCAGCCCGTGAATTCTTGTCCATCGATCCGCTGCGTCCGCTTGCGCGCGGCGAACTCCGGTCGAGTGCCTACGTCGGTGGTAGAGCCGATTTCCGGTTCGTGACGCGCCACCAGGTGCCCATCACTCGTGGAGACGAGATCTGGCTCAATGAAATCGGCTCCCATCTCGATCGCGAGTCGATATGACTCGAGCGTGTGCTCCGGTCGATAGCCCGAGGCGCCGCGGTGAGCAATGACCAAAGGCGCAGCCAGTGCAGCGGACATCATCGCGAGGACAACCGTGCAGAGGAGAGTAAGCCTCGCGCGATGGCCGAGCTTGTGACGAGTCGACAGTACGGATCCATGCATGACTCCACACTAGCGGTTGACCGTGACAGGTCCGTGAACGAAATCTTTTGCGAGCACGACGAAGCGCAAATCCGCGCGCTTGGGTTCGCCGAAGCGCGGATCACCATAGGGAAAGGGGGCTGTTTCGCCCGTTGACTCATAGCCGCGACGCTGGTACCACTCGATGAGTTCTAGGCGCTGTTCGATCACCGTCATGATCATGCGCCGCGCTTGCCATTCAGTGCGCACAAAGTGCTCTGCAGCTGCGAGTAAACGGCGTCCCAAGCCTTTTGTCTGCAGCGTTGGCATGATGGTCAGCATGCCAAGATAAGCGCTTTCACTACGTTTTTCGAGTTGCACGCAGGCGAGAATTCGCCCCACGGACTCATGAACTAACATCACCCGATCGCCGGCCAATGTCGTTTGCGTTATGAATTCCTTGAGTGCTTGCGGATCAGTGCGTTGTCCGTCCAGAAGATCGGCTTCCGTCGTCCAGCCGACGCGGCTGCTGTCACCACGATAGGCAGAATTGACCAGCGCTGCGAGTGCCGCCGCATCGCTCATTATGGCGATACGTACGGTGAGAACCGAGCTCCCGGTGCTATTTGGGTTATTGGGACTCACCAATCTTTAGCAATTTGGCCGCGACTCTCGGCCATTTGTGCAAGACCCATGCGTAATTCGAGTCGACGATTGAATTCTTCGGGGCCGAACGCCCGCTGTGCGAGTACATTCATGGGGTCGGTTCGATAACCGATCTCACGTACGTAGTGATCGTACTGCTGCTGGGCGAGGCGCTGGTCTGTTGGCAGAGGGGCGCGATCGGCTTCGTCTAGCCAGCCAAACCAGCGATCGACGAATTCTTTCAGGTAACCCTCGCAGATAGCGATATTTTCCTCGTTGAGCTCGCCCATCACGCTAGTACACACCGGCGACATCAGCCCGCGCAGATAGGTGCCGTGGCTCCAGTTCCAGGTAAAGTTCGACAGACCCCGAAAGCGGATAGCGCTGGCATTCGCGGGCTCGTAATATTTTTCGACGTAGTCGAGACGGGTGCGCAGATCGACTCGCGGGGTGTAATCCGCGTAAAAGAACAGCTTCGGTACGGTACCGAAGATGATCACGAGATGCGGAACCTGATTTTGCTGCGACAAAAATACCGTGGCATTCATGTCGAGCAGGCTCGCCTTGCGATTGCCCAGCCAGGAATGCACCAGCCATTCGACTCTTGGGCCACTCCAGGCATTGAACGAGCCCTCCATCGACTGATCGATCGAGGTGAAATACTCGTGCCCCGCGGTCGCTCGATGCTTGCTGACCGCAAAGCGCTGTTTCACGCGCTCGACGATCCCGGAGTGAATTCCCCAGCAGCGTTCCCAGGCGCGACCGACGTCCACGTTGGGTTGCTCGGCGAGGAATTCCGTGATGGTTTTGATGTCGAGTTTGGTGCCCGACGTGACGGTGTTGTTCGGCATGTGGTGATGGCCCCCTTTCCCAAGGGCTCAAGTTAGCCGCTCAACGGGGGGTTCTGCTAGCCTAAAACCAATGGACGTCCAACGCCGAAAGTTCATTACCGCTGCGGGTGCCGCGGCCACCGTACCCTTGTTGCCGGCTTGTTCGCGTGGGGGTGAAGACCCGCGTCCCGCAGGGGTACCCGTCGGGTCCTTCGGGTCGAGCAGTACGGCCGAAGAGGTGACGGTGGGTCTCGATCTCAGCGGCAAGACGGCGCTCATTACCGGCGCCACTTCGGGGCTGGGGCTTGAGACGCTGCGGGTGCTTGCACTGCGCGGCGCACATGTGATCGCTACCGGTCGCACGCTCGACAAGGCGCAGCAGGCTTGCGCAAGCGTAACCGGGCGTACGACACCGATCGCACTTGAGCTCGAGCGCTGGGACAGCGTCGTGGCTGCCGCGAACCTTGTAAAGGCGCTCGGCATGCCGATCGACATGCTGATCTGCAACGCCGGCATCATGGCCTTGCCAAAAGTCGAGCAGGTGTACGGCATCGAAAAGCATCTCGTCGTCAATCATCTCGGCCATTTCATTTTGGCCAATCGTCTGCTGCCGCAAGTGCAGGCTGCAGCGCAGGGTCGCGTGGTCGTGGTTTCGAGTCTCGGCTATCAGTGGGCGCCGCCGACTGGCATCGAGTTCGATAATCTCTCGGGCGAGCGTGACTACCAGCCCAATAAAATGTATGGACAATCCAAACTCGCTAACGGTTTGTTCTCGCTGGAGCTCGCCCGGCGTTTACGCGCAGCGGGTTCGACTGCCACCTCAAACTCCGTGCACCCGGGCATCATTCTGACCAATCTCGGTCGCCACTTCGGAGAATGGAAACGTACGGTCAGCAAGCTGATCGGTTGGACGTTCATGAAGAGCATCCCTGCAGGCGCGGCCACCAGCTGCTACGTGGCGACGGCGCCTGCGCTTGTTGGCGTAAGCGGTCATTACTTCGAAAACTGTAATCCTGTAGTGCCGATGGCGGGTAAGCACATGGATGATCTCGTGCTGGCACAAAAGCTGTGGCAGAAATCCGAAGAAATCGTTGCGGAGTATCTCGCATGAAACAGTACTTCGTCCTCGGACTATCGGTCGCTACGCTGCTTTCGATTCTGCCGCTGAACAAGGCTCGCGCACAGGACATCCCAGCCACTGCAGCGCGCATCCAATCTTTTTACTTTGCTGGCAATTCAGCCGAACTCACCAAACTTGCGATGAGCACGGCGTCGTGGGGAAAGTCGCAAAATCCCCGCGAGCTCTACGCGTACGCCTACGTACAGTTTCGGCTGCTGCAACTGGCCATCGGCGGCAAGCGCGAAGACGATGCCGAAAAGGCCGGTGACCGCTGCATCGGCGCGCTCGATGCCGCGGTCAAGCGCGACCCCAAGTTCGCCGAAGCCTTCGCCTTGCAGTCCGCGTGCTATGGCTATCTCGCCAACCTCGGCGGCATGGGCGCTATTCGTAATGGTTCGCGCAGTGGCAAGAGCATGACAGCGGCGCTTGCCCTCGATGCGCGTAGCCCACGCATTTTGTTGGTCGACGGATTCGGTGTTTATTTTCGGCCCAAATTCGTCGGTGGCGATAAAGCCAAGGGCTGTACGCGCTTCCGCGAAGCGGGCGCGGGCTTCGATGCGGCTGGTGCTGCAGGTGTGCCTGGACAGGGTGGCATCGATTGGGGTGCCGCCGAAGCGCACTATTGGGCGGGTCGGTGCGCGCGCGATGCAGGCGATACCGCGACTGCGCGTAAATTCTTCGAGCGCGCGCTGACGATCGCACCTGATTTTTTACCCGCCAGCAAGGCGCTAGGTCGCTAGAAGACACCTGCTGCGAGGCCCGCGGCGAGCGTCGCGCCGAGCTCGTGGCAGCGCGCGAGCGCAGCCACATCCGGTTCGCCGACCACGATCACCGGTTCGGCGATACTCCGCCATCGATACCCGGCGACGATGCGCTCGACGCCATTTCGGGTACCCAGTCCGTCGTTGCCCGCACTGACGAACAATCCCCACGGCAAGCCCGTAGTACGATTTTCGCAGGGATAAAACGTACGATCGAAGAAATCTTTGAGCGCTCCCGACATGTAGCCAAAGTGCTCGGGAGTGCCGAGCAGCACGCCCTCGGCCCAGATCAGATCAGCGAAGCCCGCCTCAAGGGCGCGTAGTGCACGAATGTCGATACCGGCATCGAGCTCGGCAGATGCTTGCAACACACCCTCGGTGACCGCAGCCCGCAGTTTTTCGGTACGGCCGCCTACATTGCCGCCGTAGACGATCAGTAGACGTTTTTTCATGGTGCAGCGAGACCTTGATTCGACGACTGCGTTCTATCGCCGCGCCGCTGCACATTGAGTGCAAGCGTGATAACGATCGCGATCACGCTGCCGAGTCCCGCGAATGCCATATCGCGCTGCGCGTCCCACCCATCGCCCTGGGTACCCAGGGGGGCGGCGCCGACGTCACCACCGAAGGCAATCGCCGAGGCCCACTCAAGCCTTTCGTAGATGGCAGATGTCGGCATGGTGAAATCCAGCAGCAGGTAGCTCCAGAACTCAGGTACTTTCGCATGAAGCGTGAACATTTCGCGAATCGGCGGAAATACCAGCAGGCCATAGGTGACATGGACGAGTCGGTCATAGGGGTTGCGGGTGAAGCCGAGCAGACAATTCAAAGACTGACCGGTCAGAGCATGGAGGGGCTAGTCATAGGGAACTTATAATTACGTGAAATGCGCCCGATCGCATGAAAAGAAAAAACACAAGTAGCCTGATACAAGAGCTCAGCGACAGTGGCCGGTCCCCCACGTGGCAAACAAGATCGCCGATGCGGGTACCAGCAACACATTTTTGAGCAGCTACGTGTTGCGATCCGGTGGTTCAAAGAGTAGCAGTAGACACAATATACCGCAGCTGCCTATCAATGAAAAAAGTACGATGTGTCGTCGTGCGAGTCCTGGGGGCATGCATCGACAGCAGCGCTTGACGCCTCGGATTCGGTCGGCAGCAGACATCCGTACACGAACGCACTGTGGCCGACGTCAGCGGAATTCGCCCGCGAGGCTGTTGCCTGCATAATCGGCGCAGCATCCGCCACATGAAATCCTCGTCCATCATCCTGAAACGAATCTTGCTGGGCCTGAGCGGCGTGCTCCTGCTCGCGCTGCTGAGTCTCGGATTCGCCGTGTCCTACACGGCAGGCTGTGTAGCGGGTCCGCCCGGCGAGCGACACGGCACGGGCATGCAGGCGATTCGCTACCGCTGCTACGGCGACCCGTCGGTACTCCGGCTCGAGACGGTGGACCGCCCCGTACCCGCAGCCGACGAAGTGCTGGTCCGCGTACACGCTGCCTCGATCAATCCGCTCGATTGGCACTTCGTGCGTGGCGAGCCCTATCTGATGCGCCTCGATTCCGGCTTGGGGCGTCCGGATGATCCGCGCGTCGGCGTCGACTTCGCCGGCACCGTAGAAGCCGTTGGTCGTTCCGTCACCCGCTTCAGGGTGGGGGATAGGGTGTTCGGCGCAGCAGATGGCGCCTTCGGTGAGTACTTGACGGTGCGAGAGACTCGGTCCGTTACTCGTATGCCGACCGAGGTCACATTCGCCGAGGCTGCTGCAGTGCCTGTTGCCGCGCTCACCGCGCTGCAGGCGCTCCGCGACAAGGCCGGGGTCAAGCCGGGACAGAAGGTATTGATCAATGGCGGTTCCGGTGGCGTCGGGACGTACGCCATCCAGATCGCCAAGGCGCTCGGCGCCGAGGTCACCGGCGTTGCGAGTACACGCAATCAGGACCTGATGCGCTCACTCGGGGCCGATCACGTCATCGACTACACGCGGGTCAAGTTCACGGACGGTCGGCAGCGCTATGACGCCATCATCGACAACGTCGGTACCGAGTCCCCACTGGCGTTGCGGAAGGTCCTGACCCCCGACGGCGTCGTGGTAATGGTTGGTTCGACGGACAAGGGGGTGTGGCTTGGTCCCTTGATGGCACCGTTGAAAGCCATGGTTGTCGCGCCGTTCGTGACGCAGCGCTACGAGATGATCCTCGCCGCGATGAACGCGGCAGACCTCGATACCCTCGCCAGAATGCTCGCCGATGGACAGATTCGCTCTTCCATCGACCGCCGGTATCCGCTGGCAGAGTTGCCGGCGGGCGTCGCGTACCTCGAGCGTGGTCGTGCGCGGGGCAAGGTGGTGATCGACGTTATCGGCGAGGGCAAATAGCCGAACGGCAGGCGGGATCAGCGTCCCGCGTGGTGGCAGCGCCCCAACCGCAATCCCCGTGCCAGTCACGACCGACCCTTATCCTTCAGACCCATGCCGGGTCTCACGCGTAATTTGGGGCTGATTTTTCTCTCTGGGCTGGCGCTCGCCGCACCGCCGGCAGGCGCCGGGCAATCGACGTTCTCGCCGAAGTCGGTTGTGGTACCCCAAATATCGGGTCGCATCAAGCTCGACGGTCGACTCGACGAGGCTGAGTGGCAGGACGCAGCGAAGATCACCGACTTCCAACAGTTTTCACCGGGCGACGGCGACGCACCGTCGGAGTCAACTGAGTTTCTGCTCGCACTTGATGAAGATAATCTTTATATCGCAGCGCGTTTTGCTGATTCTAATCCAGCCGATATCAGCCGCCTACAGCTTGTACAGGGGCAAGCTGTATGGAACGATGACTACGCACAAATTTTGCTAGATACTTTTAACGATCGACGTACGGGCTATATTTTTTACGTCAATCCAAACGGTGTGCAGCGCGATGGTCTGCTGCTCGGTGGCGTGTCTTACAACATGGACTGGGACGGTATCTGGCAGGCGGCCTCCACAGTCAATGATTCCGGTTGGCAGGCCGAGATCGCGATCCCCTTCAAGACGCTGTCCTTCGATCGTAATGCAGACACTTGGGGAATCAATCTGATCCGCTCCATCCGCCGCAAGCGTGAGGACGTCGCTTGGTCACAGCGCGATCGGCGCGTTACATTGGATGTGAGCGGTGAGATCCGCGGTATGCGGGGTCGTGATCAGGGCCGTGGTCTCGACCTTGTGGCCTCGGCGTCGGTCAGCGAGCGCGAGAACTTCATCTCCAAGAGCTCGAGTGGTATCGCCAAACCGTCGCTTGACGCGTTTTGGCGTATCACGCCCTCGCTTGTTGGTGCGCTCACACTTAATACTGACTTTTCAGCTACCGACGTCGACGATCGGCAGGTCAATCTCACAAGATTTTCACTGTTTTTTCCTGAGAAGCGCGATTTCTTTCTCGAGGACAGCGAAATCTTCGAGTTCGGCGGTTTGACGCAAAATGGCCGACCTTTTTTTTCGCGCACCATTGGCCTCTCGGCTAGCGGACAACCGATTGATCTTGAGGCAGGGGCCCGGCTCACCGGTAAGATCGGGCGAAATTCTTTGGGCCTAATCGCTGTACGCCAACAATCAGTTGGTAGTTTTGCTGCTGAGAATTTTTTCGTGGCTCGCGGGTATCGCAGTTTCGGCGAACAGTCAACGATTGGCGGCATCATTACCTCCGGCGATCCATCTGGTAGCGGTAACAACACGCTGTACGGCGTCGATCTCGCACTGCGCGATCAGCGCCGTTTTGGCGGACTCGTCGAGGCGCGTGCCTGGATGCAGCAGTCCTCCACGCCTGGACGCCGGAGTGACGAGGGCGCCTGGGGCGCATCGCTCGTCTGGCCGAACGATCGTATCGAGGCATTGCTGTCTTATAGCGACATTGGCCGGGATTTCCGCCCGGCGCTCGGCTTTACCAATCGAACCGGTATCGCCGAATTTCTGGGTGGCTATCGCTATCGACACCGATTCGCGAAAGGCGGATTGCTGCGCAGCTGGCGTCACGGTATCGAGGCCACTGAGGTCAGGGACGACGCGGGTCGACTCGAGTCACGCCGCTTTGAGATCATGCCGTTTTCTTTGGATAATCAGCCCGGTGACATTCTCTCGATGGGTCTGGAACGTCAGACCGAAGTCATTGGTCGCCCCTTCGTCCTTCCCGGCGGCGCGCTCGTTCCGGTTGGTCGCTACGACTTCGATCGTATAAGTCTCTATGGACAAACGGCAGGCTTTCGGCCACTGGCTCTCAACTGGGACTTGGGCACTGGCGATTTTTATGACGGGACGCGGGATGACGCGCGAGTTGGCATCAATTGGCGACCCAACCGACACTGGGCGCTGGGGACGACTTTTCAGGCGAATCGTCTCGCGTTGCAGCGCCGCGATTTCACGACCCGCGTCTGGTCCTTGAACGCCAATTATGCGTTCAACGTTCGCTGGGCCTGGCTCAGCGTCGCGCAGTACGACAACGTTTCGAAACGTATAGGACTCAACAGTCGCTTACGTTGGTGGCCTACCCAAGGGCAGGTGGCGTATCTCGTCGTCAATTACGACTGGCGCGAGGATACACGCGGCGACTTCCAGCCGTTTCTCGCCGAAACCACAGTGAAGTTCACTTACACATTTCGCTACTGACCTCGGGCTTCAGTTCTTCTCGACCGTGTAGACAATTTCTGCACTCGATTCTTTCCCGGTCTCGGTACGTAAGGTCCAGCGATCATTGATACTATAGCGCAACTTCAAAGTATTGATCGCCTCTGCGAGCGAGACACCATAGCTCGCATAGAGTCGGCTCGACAGATATTTACCAAACACCAGTGAGGTTTCGTTGGCAAGATTCTGCTCAATGCCGACGTCCTCGATACCGATACGCTGACCGAGCTGCTGCGCGAGAATCGCGCCACCTTGCGCGAGAATTGCATCGCGGCCGCTGCTCGCAATGTTACTGCTCTGTGCGGTTTCCAGGGTTCCACCCGCCAAAATGAGCGATACCACCTGCGATTGTGGCAGTGAAGGCTCCGAGAAAAAGGTCATCCGTGGTTCGCGCAAGGTACCGCGGACATTGACACCGGCCTTCACATCCGGAAATTCCTTGGTCGCACGCAGATCCACGCCTGGATCGCCGAGTAGACCGCCCGAAAAGATCAATCGACCACGCTCGATATCCAGGCGTCTGCCGAGTGCTGCATACTTACCCTCAGCAATTCCGAGCTCGCCTGAGCCGCGGCTGACGCCGTCGGCGGAGGTGATGACATTGAGCGCTCCGGCGAGCCGTCCCGAAAGTCCGAAGGAGTCGAGATTCACGCGATCCCCGAGCGTCAAGCGCAGATTGCTCGATACGCGAAAAGACGACTGTGGATCGCGAGGCTTGGCGCTTACGAGTGTTTCGTCCGCTGACGTCAGTGTCGCGCTAGTCAGGTCGGCAGGCGCGATTCTGGCCTCGGGAATATTCACCGTACCGGTTGCCGCCAGATCGCGACCAGCCACTTTAAAGCGCAGGTCGGGCGAAGCGGTGATACGAGCCTCGGGCACATCGATCATCAATAAATTCTCGCCGCGGAGTTGCAGTTGGCCGTAAGGCTGGCCACCGCGCCAGGCGAGCTCGGCGTTCGCGTCGATGCGTCCTTTACCGGCGCGCGCCGAGGACTCGAGCACGAAACCGTTTTCGAGCAAACGCGCCTCGGCGCGAATATCGCGCAATGCGAGATTGAGCTGATAAAAATCGAGCTCACCGCTCTCGAGGCGCAGCACCCCATTGACGAGCGGCGTACCCAAGGTACCGCCCACGATCAAATCAAGTGACAGCTCGCCTGCCGAGCGATCGATTTCCGGCACATAGAGGTAAAGCAGAGCGAGCGCGGTGGAGTCGACGCGCAGGGTCGCCGTCAACGGCATGTCTTGCCAGCGCTCGCCGTACGCCGCGCCGCCCGCTGCGGCGCGAGTCGCGCGCAGTTCACCGCGCGCTCGGCCACGCTCATCGGCTGCGACTTCAAGCTTACCGTCTATTCCGGCATCGTTCGATTCGAGTAGCAAAGATCCAGAACCTAGCGGTATCAGATCGCGTTTGTTGCCCGCGCGCTGCCGGAGCAGGACCGCGTCAGCGAAATCGGCACGCACGCTACCGCGTGCGATGCCATTGTTCATTGCACGCAGATTGATCCTGGCATTCAGCGAGCCTTGATACTCAGCTCGCGCAGCAGGTCGCGGCAGCAAGCTTGCGATGGGCAGTTTGGAGACGGCCGCCTCGAGCTTCCAGTCGTCGTCTTCCCAAGTACCCGATCCGCAGATAGTCGTAAGTGCCGTCAACAGGGAATCTTTGGTGCCGCGCAGGCAGAACGAGTCCAGGCGCATCGATTGAGTCGTCAGGCGCATGCCGAGGGGTTGTTCCAGCGACATTCCGAAGTTATCGTCGAAGCGCAGCGCTAATTCCGACCAACGCTGCTGCCAGCCCTCGGAAGTAAAACTTGCTGTACCGCGCATCACAGCGGACAAATCTTTGCCCGAGATATTGACCGCGAGCGTATGTGATCCGCTGTGGCCGGCGATATCGAGTACCACGCGGTCTGCCTGACGGCCGACGGCATGGACGTCCTCGGCCTCGACATGGGCTCGTGCCGTAGCATTGGCGCCGCCGCTCGGGTCAAGATCGATGTCTGCGACGAGGCGGCCGATGTCGACACCGCCGAGCGCGAGTTCGCTGCCCCGCGCTTCGAGGCGAACTAGCATCGCCGTCGGGGTGCCGCGCAGCTTTCCGGTCGCGCTCAGGCGACCCTTGCCGCCTTCGGCAAGTACGCCGAGATCCTGCGCATCGATTTTGAAATCGAAGTCGTTACGTTGAGGCGAGAGGCTACCGTCGAGAGCAAGACGCAGGCCGCCTGCCGAGACATCGACTTTGCGCAGTTGTAACTTGTCGCCGGCAATGGTCAGTCGACCCGAGCCGCGGGCGGCTGTACCACGCAGGCGTCCGTTCACGCGCTGCACTTCGACATCGATAACCCCGCGCGCATCGAAGCCCTTTCCTCGGGCATCGAGTTGGAAATCTATTTTTCCGGGCAAGCCCGCGCGCCATTGCGCAGGATCGATGCCACGGACGGCGCCATTGAGTTGCCAGCGTTCCGCTGGACGCCAAGCGAACTCACCTTTGAGGTCGGCGACTCCGCCGAGAGTGCGAGCGAGAACACGCGAGATCGCGAATTTGCCGGGGATCAGTGTACCCGTGATCTCGGCATCGAGCAGCGGCAGGGCGGCGATCTTCGCCGGGCCGCGTGCCGTGACCGCGTACGAGCCAAGACCCTCGAAGCTAAAGTCGCCGTGATCACTGGCGATCGATGGCGTGATGTCATTTAACGGCCAACGGAATTTTTGCCAGCGACCTTGCAGCTCGAGATCGGGACCTGCATCGGTAAAAGTAATAGTGCCTGCGGCATCGACTTCGGTTCCGGAACCTGGATGACTGAGCCCAATTTTTTTCGCCTTGATCACGCCCAGCGAGTAGCGACCATCGAGGTCGACATCCAGCGGACCCGCTGCAAGGCCCGGTGGGAGCAGACGACCTTTGGCGCGATAGCCATTGCGATCGATCGTCAGGGCGAGCTCACCAAAGATCAGCCCGAGCGCCGCTGCGCCACCGAATTCCTGCAGATCGACATTACTGACTTTGGCTTTGGCCCGCACGCCCCACGGCGACAGCAATCGCATCTTCCCTTCGTCGATATTTACGTCGAAGGGTTCGCGCAGTGTCGCATCGAAGCGCGCCTCTTCGAGATCGCCGTCGAACTCCGCTTTCGCGAGCCAGGTTGGGCCGCGCTTTGGCTGAAAGCGCGCAGTTGCTCGACCCTCGAGCCCGAGTGGCAGCGCTGCACTCAGCACGCCATCGGCCTGTAGCTGCAGGTTTCCAAGGTGAGTGGACAGCGTACGAATCGAGATGGTCGAACTGCGCAGCAGACCGTCGAGGTTAGTGTCGCGAAGCTCCACGGCGTTACCGGTGAGTGGGTGAATCATAATCAATGGTAACGACACCGCTCGCGCCTCTACGGTGAGTAGTTGTGGCAGAAAGCGCGGCGGCTTGGTCGGCGGCGGACGATCGCGGGGCTGCTGGTCGATCTCGATGCGACCAACGCGAAATTCGCGCATCTCGACTGCTTGCCAAAGCAGGGGCAACAGGTCGATCCGCATGCGGATGTCGCGCAGACGGATGTGAGCGATATCATGCTCGATATCGATCGCACCGATCTGCATGCCGTCTGCGAGGCTGCCATGCACGTCGCGGATCGCGAAGCGCTCGATGGTGCCGAACCGAGGCGGAATCTTCGCTACAGTAAAACGCAGTACGGATTCGGAGTGCCCGAGCAGCCAGAGTGCGACCAGGGGCAGCACGAGCAGTAATAGCACAGCGCCAACAATGAGGGTTGTACGACGCCGCATAAGATCAGAGCTTCGGTGAGAAGTTCAGGTGGAGCCGTGGGCCCGGCAGGCGATCAAAGTTTTTGTCGAGTGCGCACCGCGGATCGGGAGTGACGCTGCGACAGACTGGATTGGTCAGTGGCTGTGCGAGATCGATGCCGAGAGTCACGATTGGCAGCCGCAGTCGCAGACCGATGCCTGCCGAGTATTGTACGGGATCACCAAAATCGTCGAAGGCGTTACCGGTATCGACAAATGCCGCGATTCCGAGATTACGCGGCAGGTCGCGGATGACCTCGGCGGTTGCCGTAAATAAGTGTCGCCCGCCCACCTTCGCGCTACCGGCCTCGATCGGTGACAAATCATTGAAGCCGAAGCCGCGCACACTGCGATCACCGCCGGCAAAGAAACGCTCGGTACCCGGCAGGGCGGCAGTATTTGAGACCAGTGTGGCGCCTAACTGGCCACGTATGAACAAATGCCAGCGCGGACCGAGATCGAATACCCGCTCGGCTTCCAGCCGGAGCTGAAAATAACTTTCTTCGGCACCGAGCGCCGTGGCCGAGCCGCGTAACTCGGCGTAAAGCGCACGCGAAAACAACGCTTCACCGAGATAGCCACGCGGTACCGACGAATAACTGATACCCGGAATCACCAGCGTCGTGGCGTCTTCGAAACTCGGTTGGTTGAGCGCCTCGCGCGTGATGGTGCGCACACGACTCAAGGACGCGAACATTACGCGCTGCCACTTGCCGTCGACCTGAGTAATCGACGGCTGAAAGCGCGTGGTGCGCGTATCGAGGTCGCCAAGTTCGTCGCGTGCATAACGAAACTCGAAGCCCAACCTTTCCAGGGCCGGATCACCGATCGGTAGGATGTATCGGGCCTCGACCGATTGTTCGATCTGCGCTGCCTTAACTTCGGCGCGTAGCCGATGACCGCGGTCATTGAGGCGGCGATTTTCCCAAGTCAGCGTACCGCGTACCTTACTGTCGGTGGCATAGCCAACACCCGTCGAGTACCGGTTACGCCGATTGGGTTCGGTACGGATGCTGATGGGAATGCTACGTAAGGCGTGATCTGGGTCACCCGCAAGTACTTCGACCGTCGAAAAATATTGACTGTCATCGAGTGCGAATTGCGTGCGCAGCAGTTGTTGCGCATCGAAGGGCGCAGACTCTTGGTAACGCAGGAAGCGACGCAGCAAGTCCTCGTCCAGCGAGCGCTGCTCGATAGTCGTCTTACCGAAGGTGTATCGGTCGCCGGTTTGCATGGCGAGTCTAACGGATGCCGAGCGCTTCGTCGGATCGATTAATAATTCGCTGACCTTGAGCTGCGCATCGACATAACCGAGCGTTGAAGCGGCACGTTGCAGATTATCTTTGACGGTATCGTAGGCGACATGCTGTAACCGATCGCCTCGGCGCAGCGTCGAGCTCGCGAGGATCTCTCTGAATACGGGATCTTCCTTGCCAGCACCGCTCACTTCGAGCTCGACGCCATCGAGTATCACCGGCTGGCCTGGTTCGATGCGGATGCGCGCTCTCCACCGATTCTCACTGACTTTCTCGATCGATGAGGTGACGGTCGCCTCGTAGTAACCAAAGGGTCGCAGCGCATTCGCAGCCTCACGTTCGGCCCGCTCCTGCAGACGCTCCACGAGAGCCTGATCGAGATCATCGCGGTTGCGGTATCGTTCGAGACTCAAAAAATTGAGTACGTTTCGCCGCAGTGCACCGTCGACGCCGCTAATCTCTATGTCGATATTGGCGCGCGCCCGCGCACCGATGACGAGGACGCCGACCAGACAGAGCAGCCACCAAGACTTCTTGCGGTTCATGCGGAGCGGATTTTCCTGGACGCTGGATAACCGCTCGATTCTACCCGCTCACACCCATTCGTCGGCGCGAAGGAGCCAGTTCGCCGCCGCCGTCGGTTGACCCGCCATATCGAAACTGCGCTCCTCGATATCCACGGCACCGTCGTGGCCTAGTAGCAGCATGGTGGAACAGCGCGTCCCCTAATCACCGTGCTGTACGACGCCGGCCGACGGCTGCAGTCCCCCCTTCGCACTGAGATCCGTTTACGGCAGATCGATCGGTCGCGAGCACTCACGGTCGGCAAGCGCCGCCCGCAGCGGCGTCGGATCGGGCGTTTGGGTCGGGCTCGGCGCTGCCGCCAGCCAGCTCTCGAGCGCGGCGTGAAGTTGGCGAACTTTTGGCCAAGGTGTGCCGAGCACATGGTTCTCAGCGTATGCACGCCGGGTTCCAGTCGCCGTTCAAAAGGCTCGACGCGGTTGGTCGCGTACCAGAGATGTGGCGCGTCGACGAGCCGCAGGTTGAAACCTACGTAGCCCAACGAATCACCGGCCAGTTACTCGAGGTGTCCAGCGGGCTCCTGTTACATCCCCGGAAAATCGCTGACCAGTCCCGAGGGTCGGTGCGTTGCGACGTGGTCGAGCGAGTTCACGGTAGTTGGTGACCAGCCCCATGCGGCGGTTGCGGTCGATGCTGCACCAGGTGCCACCGGCCTGCAAATCACCGCTGGCGAGGATTACGCTGCGTTCCGCCCAAGGTCCGAGCGACGCATTCCCGCGGGCACGAAATTCATCGCGATTGGCGATCACGATCGCGCGGTACCGCAGGTACACGTTCAAGGCAATGGCGGCGAGGCACGTTATTATTGACGTCCCTGTAGCGTTGCATCGCGTACGGCAGCCTGTGGGAACGCCGTGAGCCGCGGTTACTCAGCGGTTTACGGCGCCGCTCCCACTGTGCGTCACGACGCTACACAACGGCGTGGGCCAATCCGCATCGAACCAGTTTTCGATCAGCCGATACGAGATTGATGTGGAGGGCGGCAGAATAACAGCACCTGCTGCAATCTCGTCTCGCGTGAACCAACGCGCATCTTCGAGTTCGCTGCTGCCGCTTACGACCGAGTCCGGCGTGGCACTCGCCATGAAGCCGAGCATCAAAGAAGAAGGGAAGGGCCATGGCTGCGAGGAGTGATAGTCGCTGACAGTAATGCTCACGCCGGTTTCTTCGAGTACCTCGCGGGCGACGGCATCTTCGAGACTTTCGCCAGGTTCGACGAAGCCGGCGATTGTGGAATAACGATTCTTTGGCCAACTCGCCTGACGTCCGAGCAGTGCGCGTTCGCCATCACTGACCAGCACGATGATCGCCGGATCGATGCGTGGGAAAAACTCAGCGGCACATACAGAGCTACGACATTGCATCACGTGGCCGGCACGAAGCGGCCGTGTCGGTGTGCCGCAGACACCGCAGTGCCGATGTCGCTGCTGCCAGTAACTTAGCGCACGCGCATAGGCGAGCAGACCGGCTTCTTCGCCGTCTAGGGAAGGAGCCAGCGGCCGTAATTCTTCGAAGCGAATACGAGCGGCGTCGGTGTCGGCATCGTCGCCTAGCTGCACCATGACGCAGCGCCGTTCGCGAAACCAACCAAGCAGTACCAGTGATTCGTCGGGGGTAGTTCGTGCAAGGCTGTGTTGATGATCGACGAAGGCCGCCATCGGGGGATCGCCCGAAACGCCGAGTGCAGTGCCACGAATCGGCAGGAACAAAGTCCCAGCATCAGCGCGGGCGGCTTGCAACCAGTCGGGATCCTCGCGCAACTCGACGCGACGATCCAAATAGGGACCGGCGAGGAAATTGGTGGCAGATCGTTCGGAGGATGACGGCATTGGCGCTGGCCCGTGACCGCGCGGCAACGGTTGCGACCACCCGGACAGGGGGAGTCGCCGTTGTCAGACTTTTGCGGCCGTCGGCAGTTTAGCAGCGTCGGCCGCTGACTCGGTCGTTGCTCGCGGGCTGCGACCGGGTACCGGATTTTTGGGTTTGTCGGGAATAGCCGCCTCGCACACCCGGCTGAGCGGCTCACGCAGCTTAATCGCCTAGACGATGCTCAAGGCCTCGCAGGCAGGGCAGAACTTAGGCGGATCTCCTTGCCGGCAATCAGCGCCTTAGCGAGAAATGCCGCGTGCTCGAAGTCGATGCGGGTTTGTGGCACGACGCGTCGATAAGCCTCGTGGCTGTTGCAGAGCACGGGCCCGCGCGAAATGGTAGAAATTTTGCGGGTGGCAGCTGGATTCGGTTGGTCGGCCACGACGCCAAACAGCAACAAGATGGAGGTGAGCGTGTGGGACTCGGCACCGACGACGCCTGGCCGCAGAAAGTAATTGATCTGCGCGGCGGGGTACCACGATGCCGTCGCAGGCCGGCACCCGGCTTGATGTACGAGCGAAACGGCTTGCGGACGCGGTCGTCGCTGAGCCCTATCCAATAGCGGATGGATTGGGTGCGTGCTTCATGCTGCGATAGGCGCAGGGAAATTTCGAGGCGCAAGCGGTCACGCTGGTAGCGGTCGTCGTTCAGGTGCATGGCCTCGTCTCCTGCGAGGTATCAAAAAAACTGCTATTTCGAGGGGGAAAATATCCCAAAAAAAAGCTGCGTTCCAAGCCGTCATAGGGGACTATTTCCGTGGACCAAAACGGAGGAATTCATAGTTAACAAAAAAACCCTCGAATCCCGAGACCGCTGCCCTTGTCACCACCGAAACCGACTTCTCGCGTAGCGTCGACCGCGAGATCATTCGACAAGTCGGTGGCATGAACCTGCGTGGTCTGCGCATCCTTTACGACACCCTCGCGGCATCGCGGGTCGTTTTGCTGCAAGCCGCCGCAGCGCTCAAGTCGGAATGGCTCGCCATCGAGGAGGCCGCGCTCGCTTCGGTCGTCGACGGTCCCTACCCGCTCTTCAACCTGTCGACTGATACCGCCTTCGCGTTGTGGCGGCGCGCTCAGGCGGACGTTACCCTGGCGCGCCTGCCTCCCGGTCTTTGCGAGGGACACGCTGGTCAGGGGTTCGCGCGGATCGTTTGCTATTTCGCTTGGCAGACGGCGCATTCGCGTCCCGCGGCGGTCTCGCTGCCGCTCGGATTGTCACTCGCCGGTTGCGAAGCCTTGCGCGCCCTCGAGCTGCCGCAGATCGACGAACTCGCCGAAACCGCCGAATCGCGCAGCCGTTGACCGCCGCTTCGCAGTTATCCGCCGTGCTATCTTCTTCGACCTGATGGAAGCACTCGCGGTCCGCGGTCTCGTCAAGCGATACCGCAATGGTGTCGAAGCCCTCAGGGGCATCGATCTGAGCGTCGCCGAAGGCGACTTTTTCGCTCTGCTCGGTCCGAACGGAGCAGGCAAGAGCACGATGATCGGTATCTGTACTTCGCTGGTAACCAAAACAGCAGGCAGCGTGCGGGTGTTTGGTCACGATCTCGACACCGATCTCGAAGCCGCCAAGGCCTGCATTGGTGTGGTGCCGCAAGAACTCAACCTCAATCAGTTCGAAACGCCTGAGACCATCGTCATTAATCAGGCGGGTTTTTACGGGATCCCGCGGCGTCTCGCACGCGAGCGCGCAGAAAAATACCTAACCAAACTCTCGCTCTGGGACAAGCGCAACAACATGGCGCGTACCTTGTCCGGAGGTATGAAGCGGCGACTCATGATTGCTCGGGCACTGGTGCACGAACCGCGATTGCTCATCCTCGATGAGCCCAGCGCGGGTGTGGACATCGAAATCCGTCGCTCGATGTGGGATTTCTTGCGCGAGCTCAACGCGGCAGGCACCACAATCATCTTGACGACGCACTATCTCGAAGAAGCCGAGACGCTCTGTCGTGACATCGCCATCATCGACCGCGGGCGTATTGCCGAGGCCGATCGCATGGATCGCTTGCTGCTGACACTGCAGGCTGAGTCCTTCGTGCTGAGCCTGCGCGATCCGGTGGCCAGCGTGCCCAAAGTCGCGGGCTACGACATCCGGCTCGTTGATCCGCAGAGGCTCGAAATCGAGGTCAGAAAAGACCGTGATCTCAACGATCTTTTCACCCGGCTTTCAGCCGATGGTGTGCACGTGGTCACCATGCGTAACAAAGTCAATCGGCTCGAAGAAATCTTCATGCGTCTGGTAGACAAATCGGGGGCTGCGGCATGAGCGCCGGTTTTGCCAGTGTTCGCTGGATCGGCTTTCAGACTATCGTGCTACGCGAGATCGGGCGCATTCTGCGCATTTGGGGTCAGACCATCGTGCCCTCGGCAGTCACAGCGGCGCTGTACTTCGTGATCTTCGGCAGTCTGATCGGTCGGCGTATCGGGCAGATGGACGGCGTCGATTACACTCAGTACATCGCCCCCGGCCTCATAATGATGGCGGTCATTACCAACGCCTATGCGAACGTCTCGTCGTCTTTCTTCGGCGCCAAGTTCCAGCGCTTTCTCGAAGAGATCTCCGTGTCGCCGCAACCCCACTGGATAATCATTGCGGGGTATACCGGCGGTGGCGTGTTGCGCGGCCTGCTGGTGGGTCTTGCGGTAACGGTGATTTCTTTGGTTTTTACGCGTCTGCCGATACATCATCTATTAGTGACGGTAGTGGCGGTGTTACTGACCGCTGTAGTATTTTCTTTGGCGGGCTTCATCAACGGTTTATTCGCCAAGAATTTCGACCAGGTGAACTGGATTCCTACCTTCATCCTCACGCCGCTCACTTATTTTGGGGGCGTTTTTTACTCCATCAATTTGCTACCGGAGTGGGCACGTACCTTGTCTTACGCCAACCCCGTTCTGCATATGGTTAACGCCTTTCGTTACGGCTTCCTTGGCCGCTCCGACGTCCAACTAGGTCTGGCGTTCGGCATCATGACCTTGGCGGCGCTAGCCTTGTTTGGCGTTGCGCTCTGGCTCATGGAGCGTGGCACCGGCCTGCGCGACTGAGGTCGCCGGGTCTGGCGCTCGTCCGCCACTCAACATGCACGAGCAATTCTACCCGCCGCGCTGGCTGAGCGGTGCGCACCTACAGTCGATCTTGCCGAGTTTGCCTGTGCGTCGAGTGTTGGTTGAGCGTCGCGCGCGTCCCTTGCTTACCGCAAGTCGCGAGTTGTTGCTCGATTGCGGGGACGGGGTCTGCTTGCAGGGGTTTTTCTCGGTGGCGCCGCCCACGATGAACGCAGTCACCAGGTCTCTTGTGGTGTTGCTGCACGGTTGGGAAGGCAGCGCTCGCTCGCTATACGTGCTGTCGTTGGCGCAGACATTGCACGAGCATGGCCATGATGTCGTCAGGCTCAACCTGCGCGATCATGGCGATACGCACCACCTTAATCGCGAGTTGTTCCACTCGTGTCGATTATCTGAGGTAGTGGGCGCAGTGAAACGGCTGCAGTTTCTGTTTCCATTGCATCGGCTTGTACTCGCCGGGTTTTCTTTGGGCGGTAATTTTATGCTGCGGGTAGCTGCAGACGCCGAGCGCGCCGATTTACGCATTGAGCACGCCTTTGGTGTGTCGCCGGTACTCGATCCGGCCGCCTGTCTGGATGCACTCGAAACTGGCTGGTCGCTCTATCACGACTATTTTGTGCGCAAGTGGCTGCGGTCGCTGCGTCTGAAGCAGCAGGCTTGGCCCGGGACCTTAGACTTCGGCGAATTATTTAAGTCGGGAGACCTGCGGGCGATGACGCGCGAGCTCGTTTTGCAGCACTCGGACTACGCCACAGTCGAAGAATACTTTCGCGGCTATGCTATCACCGAGGATCGACTCGCCGGTCTTCGCGTACCTGCTACGCTGATCACTGCTTTGGACGACCCCATCATCCCGGCCAAGGACCTCGCTCGATTGGCGCGACCACCGACCTTGCGGGTGATTACCACTACGACCGGCGGACATTGCGGATTTTTTGATTCTTTAAACGGCCCGGGCTGGGCGGATCGATTCATCCTGCGCTCGCTGGGAGCCACATCGGGGTCTGCTTGACCTAGAATCGGGTGATGCATCGACCCTTTCGCATGCGTGTCGTTTTGTTGCTGGCGCTGCTGCTCGCCGGCTGCGGTGAGCTGCAGGACTGGCGCAGTACGCAGCGGGCCGACACGCTCGAGGCTTACGAGGCCTTCGTCGAGCAGTATCCGCAGAGTCAGTACGTACCGGTTGCACAGCGGCGCCTCGCTGATCTCGTCGAGCAGCGCGATTGGTTGATCGCCACCGAGTCCGATACGGCCGAGAGCTACCGAGCCTTCATCAACAATTATCCGAAGGGACGTTGGATGCGCGAGGCGCGTGTGCGCCTGCAGAATTTTCTATCGACGCCCGGCGTGCTGGGCCCGGCGGCGATCGAACCGGTCGAGTCTCCAGAGCCGCCCGGCATGCTGCCGAACGCCCCGGCACCGATCGAGGACACGATGCCGGGCGGCGAGAAAGATGCGCATGCCAAAACGAGCGCCGACACGAGTGCCAATACGAGAGCCGAGACGAGTCCGAGCTCGCCGCCAGCCGCGCCGCTTGTTGCCGCACCTGCGGTCAACGTCGAGCCAGCGCCCGTCACCCATCGTATCCAGCTCGGAGCTTATTCGAGTCGCGAAAAGGCCCTCGAGGCTTGGCGAGAGGTGCGGGCCCGCCACGTCGAACTGCAGGGTCTGGTCTCGCAGGCCGTGCTCGGCTCGAACGGCAAGGTCGAGATCTATCGGCTACAGGCCAGTATCGCCAGCGAGGAGCGCGCACGCGAGATCTGCCGAGTGCTGCTCGCAGCGCGTCAGGGCTGCGTATACGTAACGCCAGGACGCTGATTTTCAGCTGCGCTGCGAATCATCGATCACCCGAGTATGTACGAAAATTTCTTTGGTCTGACCGAACCGCCATTTTCGATCACGCCCGACCCGCGCTATCTCTATCCCAGTGCGCGGCACACTGAGGCACTCGGCCATCTGTTCTATGGCGTGAGTGCGGCAGGGGGTTTCATCCAACTCACTGGTGAAGTGGGTACCGGTAAGACCACGGTAGTTCGCTCGCTACTCGCCCGCGCACCCGCCGATGTCGACATCGCGCTCATTCTCAATCCGCGGGTGACGGTTACCGAGTTCCTGCAGACGATTTGCGAGGAATTGGGCGTGGCCGTAACTGTCGATGATCGCAATAGCGTGAAATCTTTGGTCGATGCCTTGACAGCGCGGCTGCTCGAGGCTCATGCGGCGGGGCGGCGTGTCGCCGTACTGATTGACGAGGCGCATCTTCTGGAGCGCGATGTGCTCGAGCAGGTACGACTGCTGACGAACATCGAGACTGCGACTCGCAAGTTGCTGCAGGTGATCCTCATCGGCCAGCCAGAACTGAGCGATTTGCTCACCCGAGAAGACATGCGCCAAGTCGCACAGCGGATCACGGGTAGACTGCATCTCGATCCGCTGTATGCAGAGGAGACTGCCGCCTATGTTCGTCACCGTTTGCGAGTCGCCGGTGCCACCCAAGAAATCTTCACGCCGGCCGCACTGCGTGAATTGCATCGTCAGGGTCGGGGGTTGCCGCGTCTCGTCAACGTTATTGCCGACCGGGCAATGCTTGCGGCATTCGCGAGTGATCGCCACGAGATCAAACCCGCGATCGTGCGAGTGGCCGCAGCCGAGGTAGCCGGAACAACCCGACGCACGCGGCCATGGATTTGGCTGGCGATCGTGGCGACTGCGCTGGCGATTGCTAGCACCGCGTTGGTGTGGCTACGCTGACGAATTTCGCCGTACTGCCGTGCAAAGAAAACACGAGACCAATTTATGAAGATACCCTCGAATAGGCGCTACTCAGCAAGACTGTTTCTCTCGGTGATCGTAACGTGGTTAGTGATCGATACCGCGGTCGCCGCGCCTGCCACCGCCACGCCTACGACGAAAGAGGACGATTGGGTAGCGTTTGGGCGCGATCCCGGAGGCAGTCAGTACTCGCCGCTCGCGCAAATCGACGCCAACAATGTACGTAATTTGCGTCGGGCATGGACGCATCGCAGCGGCGATTTCATTGACGCACCCTCGCCTAAGGGATCTATATTGCAGGCAACCCCCGTGCATGTGAATGGAACGCTCTATTTCTGCACGCCGTTTAATCGGGTGTTTGCGCTCGATGCAGAAACCGGACGCGAGCGCTGGGTATTCGACCCGCATAGCCCTGATCCGCAGACGGGTCGTGAGGCCCTCAGCCCTCCGCGGACCACGGCCAGTCGCTGTCGCGGTGTTGCCTATTGGGACAGTGCCTTGACAGCTGACTCTCTGACAGCAGACCTGAAGAAATCAGCAGCCGAGACGCCGTGTCGGCGCCGCATCTTCAAGAATGGCGAAAACGCGCGTGTCTACGCGCTGGACGCTGATACTGGCGCTCTATGCGCCGATTTCGGCTCTGCAAAGGGACATCCCGGCTGGGCGTCGCATGCCGACTACGAAAATCACGGCGAAGGCGTCATGGCTTCATCTACCTCGCCGCCAGCCGTGTTGGGGGACATCGTGATCGCCGCGATGGCGGTCAATGATGGTATCGCCAACGCTAAGGACGGCATCGTGCGCGCTTTCGATGTCCGCAGTGGCGAGTTACGCTGGGAGTTCAACCCGATTCCGCCCGAGTTTCGCAGCCGAAGCGGGGCGGCGAACGTGTGGTCGACGATCAGCGTCGATGTGGCGAACAACCTCGTGTTTCTGCCCACCACGAGTCCATCGACCGACTACTACGGTGGCGGACGTCGTTTCGAGATGCCGTTAGCGAATGCCATTGTCGCGCTCGATGGCGCGACGGGCAAAGTCGTCTGGTCGCGACAAGTGGTCCGCCACGACTTGTTCGACTATGACCTCGTGAGTCATCCGCTGCTGGTCGACATCCGTCGCGATGGCCTTATCGTGCAGGCCGCCCTGCTACAGACAAAGATGGGTTGGCTGTACGGATTCGATCGTCTAACGGGCGAGCCGCTTTGGCCCATTGTTGATCGCGAGGTGCCAGCGAGTGATGTGCCGGGCGAGGCGGCTGCAGCGACGCAGCCAGTGCCGCAGGGTATGGCGCCCTTCGCCAGACAGACTCTGCAGCGCAAAGATTTGTTCGGCATCACGCCCCTCGATACGTATGCTTGCAGACGCCGTTTCGACGAGTTGCGCTACGAGGGCATGTACACGCCGCCCTCCGTTCGTGGCTCGATACTCTTTCCGTCGGCCTTGGGCGGCGGTAATTGGGGTGGCGCCGCTTACGATCCAGCGACCAATTCGCTGATCCTCAAAGCCGAAAACCTGGCGACGGTACTGCGGGTGATTCCGAAGAAAGACTCTGCCGAAGATCAGCAGCCGCCCAAAGATTATCTGACTCGACCTTTAGTCGGTACACCCTATCGGATCGAAGGTGAGCTCTTCAATTCGCCCCTCGGTGTACCGTGCACGCCGCCGCCCTGGGGCACACTGATGGCGCTCGATCTCGGAACCGGCCAAGCACGCTGGAAAATCCCACTGGGGCAGATTCGTCGCGCGGGCGTGACCGTTCCCAAGGGCGCCGGTTGGGGCTCACCGAACGTGGCCGGACCCATGACGACAGCGGGCGGGCTGGTGTTCATTGGCGCCACGATGGATTCGAAGTTGCGAGCACTCGACACCCGCACGGGCAAAGAATTGTGGTCGGCCGATCTGCCAGTCCCCGGCATGGCCGTTCCCATGACGTACTCCGTCGATGGCAAGCAATACGTGGTCATCGCGGCTGGCGGCAACGCCCAGGTGGGTACGCCTATCGGCGATTATTTGATCGCTTACGCCTTGCCCGACTGAGCGAGCAGCCGGGTCAGCAGGGCGAAAATGCCGTCGCCGTTCGCGCGCGTGGCCCATTGCACGTTCTGAGCGCGGTCCGGCTGCGAGCGGAATTCGACGGCCGTATGGCCCGCAGTCAGAGCCGATTCCGTTTCGACATCGACGTGACAGCGCCTAAATTCGAACAGCGAAGGATCGATCAGCCAAGCGATCGGGCAGGGGTCATGCAGGGGTGAGCCTTGCTCGTGCGGTCCATTGGCAGGTAGCGCATTGGAGAACTCGAGCAGGTCGTGCGCCGTACCTGCGACCGAAGTGTCGAGCGCCGCAAGCGACGCAATTCTTGCGGGTGTGGCTCGAACCTGATGAGTCGCATCGAGGCCGAAGGCATATACCGGTGGTCCCGCATTGAAAACCACCTGCGCCGCGTGCGGATCTGCGTAGATATTGTATTCGGCAGAGGGCGTGATATTACCGCCTGCGCTGCGCGCACCAC
The DNA here is from genome assembly GCA_016874555.1 of Gammaproteobacteria bacterium. Lineage (GTDB taxonomy): Bacteria > Pseudomonadota > Gammaproteobacteria > Steroidobacterales > Steroidobacteraceae > UBA964. The sequence continues at coordinate 24,798 of VGTW01000002.1, forward strand.
CCATGACCGCAAATTCGCGAACCCCGCGCAGTATCCCGGGACGATGCTGTATCGCGGTGGCGATATTGGTCATCGGCCCGGTGATCACCAAAGAAATCGAGGCGGCCGGCGCAGTCGTCAGTTCGCGGATCAGAAACTCGACTGCATGCAGTGCCTCCGGACCTTTGCGCGGCGTTCGTATCGGCAGATCGCCGAGGCCTGACTCGCCATGAAAATGACCGGCTCCCACAGGCTTACGCTGCATGGGCTGTGCGCAGCCCGCGTACACGGGGGTATCCTCCCGAGCCGCGATTTCTCGGATCAGACAGGCGTTACGGGCGGTCAGGGTGGCAGCAACGTTGCCGGCGACGGTTGTGATGCCGCGCAGATTGAGCATGTCGCTCGCGGCAAACGCGAGCAGCAGGGCAACGCCGTCGTCGACCCCTGGGTCACAATCGATGATGACCGCAGACGTGTGCATTCAGGCGGGTAGTGCGTCCCAATAAGCCTCGATGCGCTTACGTATCGCGGCATCGGGCAGACGCCCTTGCGCAGCACCGAGATTGTCTTCGAGATTTGCGACTTTGGTCATGCCCGGAATCGCACAGGTGACCGCCGGATGCGAGACGACATACTTCAAAAAAAGTTGGCCCCAGCTGCGCGCATCGAACTCCGCTGTCCAGTCCGGTAATTTTTTTTCACGAACACGGCCGAACAGATTACTGTCGCGTCGGCCGCCAAAGGGCAGATTGACCAGTACGGCAATGCCTTTCTCGGCTGCCAGTGGTAGTACCTCATCGGCGGCGCCACGATTACCGAGCGAGTAGTCAACCTGAATGAAGTCCAGCTTTTGCGTGCGCATGAGACGCAACATGTCGGGATACTGTGCGTCCTGTGAGGTGGTGATTCCGACGTAGCGAATCCGCTTCTCAGCCACCCAGTCCGCCATCAGTGGCAGCAGCGCCTCGGCGCCGATCAGGTTGTGCACCTGCATCAGCTCAATGAAATTGGTCTGCAATCGACGCATCGATTCATCCATGCTGGCGATGCCCTCTTCGCGCGTGCCCCCGCGTGCCGTGACCTTGGTGGCAACGAAGGCCTTCGATCGATTGCCGATCTCGGCAAGCAGCTCGCCGATCAAGCGCTCGGATTCGCGATAGAGAGGGGCCGTATCGATGACGCTGAGGCCAGCAGCCGTGAGCCGTTCGAGCACGGCACGACGGGCTGCCCGCTCTTCTGGCGTGGTCGGGCTGTAATTGTTGGTGCCGACGCCAATGAGAGGAATCTTTTCGCCGCTCGACGGGATAATCTTGCGCAGCAACCCTGCAGCGAATGTCGGTGCACCCGTTGCCGAAAGGCCGGCGACGGCACCGCTCGCCATGCCGAGCAGTAAAGCCGTACGACGATTGATCAGCGCATTGATGATTCGATTGCTCAAAGGTGATCTCCAATGATGTGTCTGGACGGCAGTAGCAGCTGCGGCGTGGATGGCGTGCATTCTGGCGCGACTGCGCGCAGCAGCATCCATGCCAAACAAAGATTGGACGATATCACCGGAATCGGCAACTCGCGGTGAGCAGTACTTAGCGCCCGCAAGGTCGGCATCCCGGTGCCACTAAGAACCAGTGCCTCGGCGCGCCCCTGCGTGAGTTTGCGCAGTGCGCCTAGCGCATCGTCGCTGGTCATTTCATAGATGTCGTGGGTATCGGTGAGCGCTGGATCGACTCGCAGGCGTGTGACGATGTCGATGCCGGCGTCTTTCCAGTAGCGGTAGCCCGCCTCGGCGAGCCTTTCGGGGTAGGGCGAAATCAGCGCGATACGCTGTACGTCTAACGCTTGCAGTGTACCGCGAATGGCTTGTGCGGCCGTGATGACGGGGATGCCGCGTGTTTTCGCGGCCGCCGCCGTCAGCTCGTCCTCGAGCGCCGGGCCTGCGCGATAGCTCGAGCCTGTGCAGCCAAAGCCGAAGGCGGCCAGGCGCATCGACCCGAAGCTCGCGATCGCTTCAGGGATGTGTCGGATGTAATAGTCGAGGCGTGTTTCGACGTCTGGGGCCGGATGCACCAGGCGAGTCGCATAAACGGCGATGCCCTCCGGCAGGAGGGCGCGCAGTTCTGGTTCGACGGTGGGATTGGCCTGCGGCGTCGCCACACCCAAACGGGCGCGGGCGCCGTAGTCCGTGCTCATTCGCAAAGGCTTACGAGATACCCCTGAGCCACCGGTGACAAGCGCTTCATGGCAAGGGCGCGAGCCTTCGGTGCATCGACGAGATGCTCGAGCGGCCCGGATACGAGCATGCGCAGGACCTGCGGGTCCCTGCGGGACACGGCGGCCATTTTGTTGAGTACGGTGAAACCGCGGTAGATCTTGGCGCGCGGCGCGCCGCGGTTTTCGATGGAGCGAGCGAGGTATTGGCCGAAGCGGGAGTACAGGAAGTAGTCGTCGTCACCGACGTCGAAACGGGCTTCGGCAAAGAAGTCCGGGAAGTTCCTTTCTAGATACTGATTGACCTTGAGAAGACGGGGTCCAGGGTCGTTGTCTTGCGACGCTGCAATCTTCATTTCTTCTTGTCCACCTCCATCGGGTCCGAACAGCCATCTCTGGACGTTCCGAGCGGCACCACACCTCGTAACGCGCGCGAAAATTAAGACACACTGACCGCAAGTGCAATACCTTTGGACAAATTTTCTCTGGGATACCGCCCAATGACCGACGACTCACCACTCACGCTCGAGAGTTTTCGGGCTCCGCTGCACGCCTTAGTGTTTGGAGCGAGTGGCGGTATCGGCGCCGCTTGCGTCGATCTGCTGGCTCCGCACCCTTGCGTTGCCGCGGTTTATGCCGCGTCACGAACCGCGACGGCGCCGTGGAATTTCTCACTGGAGGACGAGGGCTCAATCGCAGGCGTCGCGGCGGCGGCGGCGGCGGCCGCAGGCCCGCTGGATCTCGTCATCGTTGCTACGGGGGTGTTGCATGCCGAGAACCTGCTACCCGAAAAAACCTGGCGCAGTATGGATGCTGCTGCGCTCGCGCGCGCCTTCGCCGTGAATGCGACCGGGCCCGCGTTGATCGCCAAGCACACGCTCGGTTTGTTGCGGCGCGATGCCAAGTCGGTGTTCGCCTGTCTCTCGGCGCGTGTCGGTTCGATCGAGGACAACCGACTCGGCGGTTGGCATGCGTATCGCGCCTCCAAAGCGGCACTCAACATGCTGGTCCGAAGCTGCGCCGTGGAACTTCGCCAGCGTAACGCGGGCGCGCTCTGCGTAGCGCTGCATCCCGGCACGGTCGACACACGGCTTTCCAAGCCGTTTCAGGCGGGTGTGGAGCCTGCAAAACTCCTCACGCCGCAGCGCTCAGCGCGCGCGCTGCTCAGGGTGCTTGATCGCCTGACCCCTGCCGACAGCGGGCGACTCTGGGCTTGGGATGGGCGGTCCATTCCCTTTTAGTCCTGAATCGACCTCCCGAAGCCGGTGGTGGGTTCGGGGCCTGCTGGATAGCTCGCCGATTTGGGATGGACCCAGACGATGAGCGCGACCAAGACTGCCTCAGGCCCGACCGACCCAGGCTGCAGGCAGATTCCGTGGCGATCGGGCTTAAGCAAAACACCGATGGCAAGACCGGAGCAGTTTTATGTGTACTCCACCGGCACCAACCAGCTCGGCGAGATCGTGCTCAAACGCCGCCGTTGGGTGATGGAGAACAACCGTGATCGCACGCGCCCCGCCCCGGAGGCTATCGTTTCGCTACCGCCATCTGGTGTCTTGCCGGCTGATTTTTATGTACCTATGACTTTGTTGTGCGAGGGGTATGACAGCGCCCGAACCAACGATCAATTTTTTTGGACGATCACGCTATTGGTGAGCACATCTATCATGTCGATGGCATGTGGATCGAGGAGTGCGAGTACATGCTCGCGTCCAAGCTGCATAAAAATATGGTCAAGATACATTTCAACCAGCATTTCGAGCGCGAGGGTAGATTCGGCAAGCGTATCGTCCACGGCGGTCACGTCATCAGTATTGCACGCTCTCTATCGTTCTCCGGGGCTCGCGAATGTGCTGATGGTGGCGGTTATCCACGGTGGCAAACATGCCGCACCGACTTTCGCAGGTAACACACTGTACGCGTGGTCGGAGGTGCGTGAGTGCGAAATCTTGCCGGGCTGCGCCGATATCGGTGCGCTGCGTTCGCTTACGGTCGCGACTAAAAATCGCTCCTGCAGTGACTTTCCCGGGCGGGAGGGCGGTCGTCAGCTTGATCCCTCGATAGTGCGCGACATCGACTGGTCTGTGCTCATGCCGCGTCGTGTTTGGTCGGTCAGTTCCCGGCTGCCAGGATGATCGCAATAGCTTGATCTTATTGAGCACGCTTTTTGTTGATCTTGGTCTCCAGCTGCTCGAGGCGGCGCGCGAGTTCGTTGTTGCCGGCGAGTACTGTACGCACATGAAAGAAGGTGCACGCGATCTCAGCGTAACCTCGTAAGACCGGGCACGCGGTCATAAACCGCGTCAAAACTCAACATATCTTCGATGTTCTGTCGTTGCATGATGGCGACATGTAACGCGGCGCGCACAGGCAGCGTCGGGTACTGCAACACGAGTTGCTTTGCACGCTCCACAGTCTCGCGATCGACCGCGATCACTTCATCTACCACACCCAGCAGCGCATCCATGGCCGTTTGGATGCCGCCACGACGTTCGATGGCGGTATATCGATGCAGGATTTCGACGAGCACCTCGGAGTCGGTAACGAGTCGCACACGCTGGGTCACGAGGGCCTCGAGTCGCCGCTGTGCATCGACCTTGTTCGGGTGTGCAGCACCGACGAGATACATTGGTACGTTGGAATCTATGAAAACCATCTTACGAGCCCCATAACCACCACGTGCGTCTCAATAACCGCGCTCAACTTCACTCGTCAGCCGCTCGATGGGGCCGGTCGGCGCGCTACTACGCACGGCAGCGCGGATCGCCGCGAGTTTGCGGTCGATATCCGCCGTTGACGCTTCGCGTCGCGCCGCAGCCAAGGTCTGCCGGACCCATTCCGCGACCGTCATGCTGCGACTCGCCGCCGCGGCCTGCAGGGCGGCGTATTCGGCATCGTCGAAAAGAACCTGCAAACGCTTTGTCATATAATTAGTTTGATTGACTCATTACAATGAGTCAAATAGCCGCTAATGCTTTTAGAAAGCGGTATCGGGCGTTTATAGTGCGACTGGGGGAAGTTCGGAGATCACTCGGAAATTATGATGACCAAGACGACCGTCCAGGTAGCGGCAGCTCGAGTCACCCGCCCCGACAAACAGGGCCTCTACGACCCTGCCAACGAACGCGATGCCTGTGGATTCGGCTTTGTCGTCAATATCGAGGGGCGAAAGTCCAACAAGGTTCTGCGAAATGCGATCGAGGTTCTGAAAAACCTCGACCACCGGGGTGCCTGCGGTTGTGAGGTCAACACCGGGGATGGTGCGGGCGTACTGATGCAGATGCCGCACACCTTCCTGAAAAACGCCGCCAAGAAGTCACACATCACCCTGCCCGAGCCCGGTGAGTACGCCTGCGGACTGATCTTCATGCCGCGTAATGCCACGCAGCGTCGGCGTATAGAAGAAATCTTTGCCCGCGTGGTTCAGTCAGAGGGGCAGATCTATCTCGGTGGGCGTACCGTGCCCACTGACAACTCCATGCTCGGCGAAACGGCGCGCGTCAGCGAGCCCTTCATGCGCCAAGTTTTCGTGCAGCGCGGCCCCGACACGCCCGATGCCGACGCATTTGAGCGCAAGCTCTATGTCATTCGCAAGCGCGCCTACAATGAAATCCGCGTATCGACAATCGGTGGTGCTGAGTACTGGTATGTCGCGAGTCTTTCGCACAAGACGCTGGTATATAAGGGAATGCTGCTGACCATGCAGCTCGATCAATATTTTCCTGATCTTCGCAATCCCCTGATCGAGACTTCAATCGCCCTCGTGCACTCGCGCTTTTCGACCAACACGTTCCCGAGCTGGGATCGTGCTCATCCATATCGTTACATCGCCCACAACGGAGAGATCAATACGCTGCGCGGCAACATAAATTGGATGCGCGCACGCGAGGCCGTGCTCGAATCGCAGCTCCTTGGTGACGATACGCGCAAGCTCGCGCCGATCGTCAACGTCAACGGCAGCGATTCGTCGATGTTTGATAACGTCCTCGAACTCATGGTGCTCGCAGGACGTTCGCTGCCGCACGCCATGATGATGATGATTCCGGAGCCTTGGTCGAAGCACGAATCTATGGACCCGGCGCGTCGTGCGTTCTATCAGTTTCACTCATCGCTGATGGAACCCTGGGACGGGCCGGCCGCCATTGCCTTTACCGACGGCGTACGCATCGGCGCAGTACTCGATCGCAACGGCCTGCGCCCGGGTCGTTACTACGTCACCAAGGACGGCATGGTCGTAGTGGCCTCGGAGGCCGGCGTACTCGAATTTCCCCCGGAACAAATCGAGCGGAAGGGTCGTCTGCAACCCGGGCGCATGTTCCTCGTCGATACCGAGCAGGGCCGCATCGTCGAAGACGAAGAAATAAAACGTTCGGTCTGTAACGAGTGGCCCTATGCCGAATGGCTCGGCGAGCATCTTGTGTATCTGAAAGAATTGCCGCCGGCACCACAATTGCCGGTGCCCGAACCCGACCTTCTACTCGCGCGTCAGATCGCTTTTGGCTATAGCTTCGAAGATCAGAGATTATTGATGGCACCAATGGCCCGCGACGGCGTCGAGGCCGTCGGTTCGATGGGCAACGATACGCCGCTGGCTGTGCTGTCGAAGCGACCGCGGCTGGTCTACGACTACTTCAAGCAACTCTTTGCGCAGGTGACGAACCCGCCCATCGACAGTATCCGCGAAGAAATCATCACCTCGTCGGATGTCTGGCTGGGCTCTGAGGGCAATCTGCTCGACCCTAAGCCGACCGACTGTCGGCGTATCGAGCTGAAAGCGCCTGTCGTCACCAACGAGGAATTCGCGAAGATCCGCCGAGTGGCGCTGCCCGGACTCAAGGTCGGGACGGTCTCACTGCTATTCCGCGTGGCGCGCGGCGAAGAGGGTCTTGCGAAAGCGATCGAACAGATGCGCGAGGAAGCCCGACGCCTCATCGAAGAGGAGGAGGTCAACATTCTGCTGCTCAGCGATCGTGGCGTGACCCGCGAGATGGCGGGCATTCCCTCATTGCTCGCCGTATCGTCGTTGCACCACTATCTCATCCGAGAAGGCCTACGCATGCGGGCCTCGCTCGCGATCGAAACTGGCGAAGCGCGCGAGGTACATCACTTCGCACTGCTGATCGGTTATGGCTGCAGCGTTATCAATCCCTATCTCGCCTTCGAAACGCTCGACGGCATGATCCGCGATAACCTGCTGCCCAACGTCGATCACAAACTCGCCTGCATCAACTTTGCCAAGGCGGCCACGAAAGGTGTGGTCAAAGTAATGTCGAAGATGGGGATTTCGGCTGTGCAGAGTTACCACGGCGCGCAAGTGTTCGAGGCTGTTGGTCTGCGACAGGACGTGATCGACGAATATTTCACTGGTACCGCTTCACGCGTCGGCGGTATCGGACTCGATATCGTCGCCTCGGAAGTATTGATGCGGCATCGCGCGGCGTTCCCAGAGCGCCCCGCAGGCGATCAGGTGCTGCCGACCGGTGGTCAGTATCAGTGGCGCGCTGACGGCGAATTCCATGTTTTCAACCCGGAAAGCATTCACCGTCTGCAAAAAGCGGTACGCACCGGTAGCTATTCAACCTTTAAGTCCTATGCGGAGCTGATCGACGACCGAGCTAAAAATCTTTCCACTTTGCGCGGTCTGCTCGATTTTAAGAAAGGAGACTCGATCTCTATCGACGAGGTCGAGCCGATCGAGAGCATTATGAAGCGCTTCAAGACGGGTGCCATGAGTTATGGCTCGATCAGTAAAGAGGCGCATGAGACGCTCGCCATTGCGATGAATCGCATCGGTGGTAAGAGTAACACCGGCGAGGGCGGCGAAGACCCTGATCGCTACGTGCCGCTGCCGAATGGCGATTCGAAGAATTCTGCGATCAAGCAAGTCGCCTCGGGCAGGTTTGGCGTGACTAGTGAATATCTCGTTCAGGCCAAAGAAATTCAGATCAAGATGGCGCAGGGAGCGAAGCCGGGCGAAGGTGGGCAGCTGCCGGGTACCAAGGTTTATCCGTGGATCGCTAAGGCCAGGCACACCACGCCTGGCGTTGGTCTGATCTCGCCGCCGCCGCACCACGACATCTATTCGATCGAGGATCTTGCGCAGCTTATCCACGATCTTAAAAATTCGAATCGCGCAGCACGTATCAGCGTCAAGCTCGTGGCCGAGGTGGGGGTTGGCACCATCGCCGCGGGCGTCGCCAAGGCGCACGCCGACGTGGTGCTCATCAGCGGCCATGACGGCGGGACCGGAGCGTCGCCACTGACTTCGACAACCCACGCGGGTTTGCCGTGGGAGTTGGGGCTCGCAGAGACGCATCAAACACTGGTACTCAATAATTTACGTAGTCGTATCGTGGTCGAAGCCGACGGACAGCTGAAGACGGGTCGCGATGTGGCCATTGCCGCCCTGCTCGGTGCCGAGGAATTCGGGTTCGCCACGGCGCCGCTGGTTTCGGTGGGCTGCATCATGATGCGTGTCTGCCATCTCAATACCTGCCCGACCGGCGTGGCGACGCAAGATCCGCGTCTGCGCGAGCGTTTCGCCGGCAAGCCCGAACATGCTGTTAATTTCATGCGCTTCATCGCCATGCAATTGCGCGAGCTCATGGCCGAGTTGGGCTTTCGCAGTGTTAATGAAATGGTCGGTCGCGTCGATCGCCTCGAGCCGAGGGCGGCCATCGATCACTGGAAGGCGCAGGGCTTCGACTTCAGCAATATCCTGTATCAGCCCGACTCAGGAACCGAGGTCGGCCGGTACCAGACCATAGAGCAGGATCACGGTCTCGAAAAATCGCTGGACGCTACCACGCTGCTCGATCTGTGCCGGCCGGCCATCGAGCAGGGGGCGAAGGTCGAGGCAAGTCTGCCGATACGGAATGTCAATCGGGTGGTGGGTACCATCACGGGTAGCGAGATCACAAAGAAATGGGGTCCACAGGGTCTGCCCAACGACACCATCCGGATTCGCTTCAAAGGCTCGGCGGGACAAAGCTTTGGCGCTTTCATGCCACGGGGTATGAGTTTCACGCTCGAAGGCGATGCCAATGATTACGTGGGCAAAGGGCTCTCCGGTGGTCGCATTGCGGTGTTCCCGCCAAAGGGTTCAACATTCAAGTCCGAAGAAAATATGATCATCGGCAACGTTGCGCTCTACGGCGCGACCTCGGGCGAGGTGTTCATTCGCGGGCAGGCCGGTGAGCGGTTTGCGGTGCGTAACAGCGGCGTCGACACCGTCGTCGAGGCGATCGGTGATCATGGTTGCGAATACATGACGGGTGGCCGTGTGGTGGTATTGGGGCCGACGGGGCGCAACTTTGGCGCCGGCATGTCGGGCGGCGTTGCGTATGTGCTCGACGAGTGTGGGCAATTTCAGGCACGAATCAACGTGCAAATGGTCGAGGTCGAGCGGGTCGAAGATCTGACAGAGGCCGAGGCTCTGCGAAGTTTGGTTGTCCGTCATATCGAAGCTACGGGTAGCACCCATGCGCAGCGCATCCTCGATGCCTGGGAAGTGAAGTTACCGAAATTCGTACGTGTGATTCCGAAAGACTACAAGCGCGTGTTGGCCTGCCTGCAGCGTGCCCATGATCAGGGTCTCTCCGGCGATGAGGCTACGATGGCCGCCTTCGAAGAAAACTCACGCGATCTGTCTCGCGTAGGAGGTAACTGAGATGGGTAAGCCAACCGGATTCATCGAGTACCTGCGCGAGACCCCACTCGATCGCTCGCCGCTCGAACGAGTGCGCGACTGGAAGGAATTCCACCACCACCTCGATGAAAAAGGTTTGCGTAATCAGGCAGCTCGTTGCATGGATTGCGGAGTACCGTTCTGCCACACCGGCAAGTTGATTAGCGGCGGTGCTTCGGGCTGCCCCGTAAACAATCTCATTCCCGAGTGGAACGATCTCGTTTATCGGGGTCTCTGGCGTGAAGCACTCGATCGCCTGCACAAGACCAATAATTTTCCGGAATTCACCGGCCGTGTGTGCCCCGCGCCCTGCGAAGGCTCCTGTGTGCTCGGCATCAATGCACCTCCGGTGACTATCAAAAATATTGAAAATACTATCATTGAGCGTGGCTTCGAAGAGGGTTGGGTCAACGCCGAACCACCAGCGATGCGGACCGGCAAGAGAGTTGCCGTGGTGGGTTCCGGACCCGCAGGCTTGGCGGCTGCGCAACAACTCAACCGAGCCGGGCATTCGGTAACCGTGCTCGAGCGCGCTGATCGTCCAGGCGGGCTGCTGATGTACGGCATTCCCAACATGAAGCTCGGGAAAGAAGAAGTGGTGATGCGCCGCATCCGCTTGCTGGAACAAGAGGGCATTAAGTTCGTTTGTAAAACGAGCATCGGTGACAACTACGAAGCGCAGATGATGCGCAAAGATTTCGACGCCATCGTGCTGTGTACGGGGTCTATGCAGCCGCGCGATCTCGGGATCGAAGGCCGTAAGCTGGCCGGCGTACATTTTGCGATGGACTACTTGACCGAGGCCACGCAAGCCGTGCTCGGCAAGGGGCCGGCGAAAGCCAAAATTCACGCTAAGGGGCTCGATGTTATCGTTATCGGTGGTGGCGATACGGGTACCGACTGCGTGGGTAGTGCGATGCGGCAAGGCTGCCGCACACTCACGCAGTTCGAAATCTTGTCTAAACCGCCACTCGAGCGCGCCGACGACAATCCTTGGCCGGAGTGGCCGCGCGTCTACAAGATGGACTACGGCCAGGAAGAAGCAGCCGCGAAATTCGGTAAAGATCCGCGTGCATATCTGACTGCCGTCAAAAAATTCGTGGGTGACGATCAGGGTCGTGTCAAAGAGTTGGTTACGGTCGATGTCTGTTGGCAACAGAACGATTGCGGTCAGCTGGTGCCCGTTGAGCAGGTGGGAACCGAGCGCACACAGCCGGCGCAGCTCGTGTTGCTGGCGATGGGCTTTGTCGGTCCGGAAACCGGTTTGCCGCAGGATCTCGGTCTGGAGCTCGACGAGCGGCGTAACGTCAAGGCGACGTACGGTGAGTATGCGACCAATGTGCCGGGGGTGTTTGCAGCCGGCGATTGTCGCCGCGGTCAGAGTCTTGTGGTGTGGGCGATCAACGAGGGGCGTGGGGCCGCGCGGGAATGTGATCGCTGGTTGATGGGTAAGACCGATCTGCCCTGATCTGAAAGATTCATCGACCGAAAAAATCAGTTCAAAAAAAACCCCGCGTTAGCGGGGCTTCTTTCAAAGGTACCAACACTCCCGGGTCGGTTAGTTTAGGCCGCCACAAAAGAGCGACACCGCGGGCGCAAATGCGTTCCGGCTTGAACCCTTGCAAGGTTCCCGGGAGCCGCCAATCGAGGCCGCTTCCCGACCGTGCCCGTGCCAACCGCCCGGGGTTTGAGTTGTTTGTTTCACGCATCGTATTTTCTTTCGAAACACAGACGTGTGATGCAAATAAGCATCAAAACCCACGAAGCCATACAAATCAGACACTTACGCGTCGTCTGATTGCTACGTGTGGGAAGAGTATACACCACGATTGTGGCAATGGAAGTGTGGGGAATGCGACAGCTGTCACGAAAGCGCGACCTCGTGTGCGACCGCTCGATGCCGTCAGTTACCCCAGTGCGGTCCGCCCGAGAGTTCGACTAACTCATAATACGTTTGCATGTAGCCCGCCACCTGCCCTTTGAGGAAAAGGTATTCTCCATTGGCGGTACACCAGACATCGTAGGGCGGATGCTCCTGAGGCAATTCGGGATTGGCCACGAACTGGAAATGTAGCGCATCGAAGGTGCCGGCTCCGACGGTCACTTTTTCGACGCCCAAGAACACGATATTAAGGCCGATCGAGAACAGCATTGGACCTGTGGCGCCGCGGTGGTCGGGTGAGGACAACAGCATCTGCTTGATGCGCTGCACCTCGCCCATTTTTTTCTGGTCGATCAGTCGCAGGTGCCAGGCGTCGCAGGCGATGGCGTGGTTCTGGAAGGTGAGCAGCGGCGTGGCAAGGTCTACACGCTGCGAGACGCGACCCTCGAGTGAGGTGAAGGATTCGCATTCGGCGAAGTCGGGATGAAAGCGAAACCAACCCGAACCCATGAATTTGCTGCCTACCGAGAGCCGCACAAAACAATCGGCCGGCATCCAGTGCGCGTCGAGCGAGTAAGTGATATCGCGCATGACCGACGGCCGATCGTCGATTTCGCAGTGAGCGGTGCAAGTGCGCGTGCCATCGGCGTGCACATCGATGCGAAAGTATTCGCGGCCACGTTCCTGGTTGAGTCGCCCCGGCTTCTTGCTCGTGTAGAGCACTTTGCCCATAACGCTGCGATGATCACGCTGCAGGATAGGGAGTTTCGGATCGGTGGGAGCATTGGCCATGGGTACAACCTCTATAGAACTATCTGCGTAAAGAATTTCGCCGGAGGACTTCGAGTCTAGCGCTCAGGATCCGGGTGTTGCCCATTGGCGCACTTCACGCGTCGCAGCGCGGAAATACGGCAGGTTATAGACCAGCAAACTGCCGCAAATCACCGATACAGCAGCGGCCACTATGAACATCGAGTAGCGCAGCTGAGCCTCATCGGCGAAATAAAAATCGGTGACGAGGGCGACGGCGGTTGGGCCGATGAAAAAACCTACGGCGTTAAGCACGAAATAGTAGATTGCCACCACTTGCGCGCGCATGGTCGGAGGTGCAATCGACACCACCGCAGCAGCGCCGGCAGCGGTTGGCGCGGCAGCGCCGACAGTCGCAGGGATCAAAAGCAGCACTGCAAGCAGTGGCGTTGGCATCAGCGTGAAGAGACAGTATCCCGTCGCCATCACCAAGAACGAAGCAAGGCAGACCCGCACATAGCCGTCTTCGTAACGCCTCTGGAAGTAATCACTCATCCAACCGCCGATCAGTACACCCATCAAGCCGAAGACGATGGTGATGACGCCACGCCATTGCACCCAAAGGCCGAGTTGCTCCGGCGTCAAAGCGTAGGTGCGTCGCAGGAACTCGGGAATCCAAAAGCCTATGCCATAGGCCATGATAGCGAGTCCCGACAGCGCAAAGAACAACACGAAAAAAGCGCGCCAGCGACTCGTCAGATGGGCAAGAGTTTTGAGCACGGGCGTAGCGATGGGCTTCGCCCCCGAAACTAGGAATTCACGCCTGATAGGCTCGCGAACGGTGAGTACCAGCAACGCGATCAACAGTCCCGGTAGACCAACATAGATGAACATCAGCTGCCAGGGTTCGTACCAGCCGACGAGGGGCAGTTCGACGGGGCCTGCCTCCTTGAGTTTAGGATAGACCGCACCGCCGAATATGAAGGCGAGTCCACTACCGCTCGAGACCCCGGCGGTGTAGAGACCAATCGCCCGACCGATCTTATCCGGCGGAAAGTAATCTTTGAGTAATGAAAGTGCAGAAGGATTGAGCGCTGATTCGCCGGCCCCAACACCGACTCTCGCCAAAAATAACGCTGCATACGAGGTCGCAAAACCGCAAGCGGCAGTCATCACACTCCAGAACGCGATCCCCCAGAAAATGAGCCAACGCCGATTGCCGCGGTCTGCCAACCACGCGATGGCGACGCCAAAGAACGTGTAAAATACTGCGAATGCGCCACCCAACAGCAGGCTCATCTGCGTATCGCTGATTTGTAAGCTGGCCTTAATATCAGGAACGAGCAAGGCAATGATTTCGCGATCGATGAACGCTAAAATATAGGCGAGAAGCAGCACCACGACGACATACCAGGCGTATAGCGGGCTAGGGTAGGGAACCTGCGTGCCCGAGGTGTTTGTGCTCGACATCGGCGTCATTCTCCTTTGCACGTCTTTAGGCGAGAGTCCTACTGCCGCTCGCAAGATCGTCGAAAAGAATCATCTTCGCAAGCGGCTCGGTTTTGATGGCGACACCGGTGTTGCGATCAATGATTACATTGACGACACAGGTGCCGTCGTGCGCGAAGGCTGCATCGAGCACTGCTTCGAGCTTGGCAGGGCTGCTCACCTGTAGCCCTGCGCAGCCAAAACCCTGCGCGACTTTTTCGTAGGGCGGAAAACCGAGCTCGGTGTTGACGGAGCGACCGATTGCCTGTGTTTGTGCGTGCAACTCCGTTCCCCAAGCACCGTCATTACCGATGATGCAGGTGATCTTGAGTCCCGCCTGTGCTGCAGCGTGCAACTCTGCAGGGTAAAACCCGAAAGCACCATCGCCGGTCGTCATGACGATCTGCCTGGGCTGGGTCCCGGTTTGCTCGGCGATTTCGCGCGCGGCCGCGGCGGCGCCCACGGCAAGCGGCGTGCCGACACCCATCGCACCCATCGGGTAGTGATCGAGAAACCCCGGTGCCTGCCGCACGGGTAGTGTAGCGTACATCCAATTCTGGATATCGGCGCCATCGCCGATCACGATCGCCGCGGCGTCCACATGTCGGGCAATGGCCCGCCCGAGAACGAGCGGATGGATGACATCTGTCGAAATCTTTGAGTCGGCCAGCTTATCAAGATATTGGAATCTGGCCTGTAGCGCATCGCGTACCCAAGCGGCTCGCCCCACCGTATCGCCGGTCCGGGTCGCAACGCTATCGAGCGCCCCCAGCAGTTGCCGACAAGCGAGCCCGGCATTAGCGATGATCGCTACATCGATGCGACGATTGCGGGAGAGTTCTTCGGCCTCGATGTCGATCTGGATGAATTGTGCGTTTGCAGCGAAGCGTGGTGGCAGGCCATAGCCGAGACGCTGCTTCAGACGTGCGCCGATCACGCAGACCACGTCGGCCTCGTGCGCCACGAGCTGCATGAAGGGCCAGCTGAATGAACGAACGCCATCTTCAGGCACGAGTCCGCGGCCGAGTCCGTTACCTGCGATGGGCAGATCGCAGCGCTCGACGAGCGCGCGCAGCGCATCACTGGCCTCGCCATGGCAGGCACCTGCCCCCGCAATCAGCAGCGGTTTCTTTGCTGCCTGCAACAACTGCGCCGCGCGCAGAATGGCTGCAGAGTCGGCAGCGGGGCGGGCGGCCTGCGGGATGGGCGGTATTAAAGCGGCTGCATCGGTAACTTTGGCTTGCAGGAGCTCCTGTGGAATCTGCAGCACCACCGGACCGCGTCGGCCCGTCAGCGCGCGTTTGGCCGCGGCATCCACGTATTCGGCTAGACGTTCTGCAGTCGGCACGGTGCGCGCCCACTTGCTGATACTGCCCACCAGCGGATGCTTGAGGTTGTCATATTCCGATTCGGCTTCGGTCCACGATTCCGGTAGTCGCGCAACCAACACCAGCACTGGCGAACAGGCATGAAAAGCGGTGGCGATGCCGTTGATGGCATTGGGCATGCCCTGATCCGCGATGATCAGCGCAACGCCAAGACGACCCGTGACCCTTGCGTAACCGTCGGCAGCGCTCACGCAGCCCGATTCGTGCCGATTGCTGATGATGCGAAAGCCGTCCCGCTGCAAAGCCTCGAGCAGGAAGGTGTGCGAGGCCCCCGCGAGCGAGAAGACGGTGCGAATGCCGTAGCGTGCCAGCGCCCGGCTGACTACCATTCCGCCGGTGAGCGACTGGTGCATCCTATCCCCCTGAGACGACGTTACTTCTAGCCGATTCGGACCCAACTTGAAAGTCAGTCACCATCCGGACTATCACCTGCCCCTGCCCGAAGGACACCCCTTCCCGATGGTGAAATACGCCCTCGTCTACGATCGGCTGCGCGCTACCGGTCTATTGCCGGCCGAACGCATCATGCTCCCTGACGAAGCGGCGCGCGCCGATCTCGAGCGCGTGCACACTTGCGAATACCTTGATCGTTTGTTTGGTCCCGGTCTGAGTGCAGCCGAGCAGCGCGCACTCGGTGTGCCGTGGTCACCGCGCTTACTACGCCGCTCGCGTCTTGCCGTGCAGGGTACTTTGCTCGCCGCCCGCGCAGCGCTCGAGGATGGCCGTGCCGGTAATCTCGCTGGCGGTACCCACCACGCTTTTGCCGATCATGGCGAAGGCTTTTGCGTCCTCAATGATATCGCCGTCACCATCCGCCGACTGCAGGCCGATTGTCGCATCGAACGGGCGCTGGTGGTCGATCTCGACGTCCATCAGGGGAACGGCACAGCCGCAATCTTTGAAGGTGATGAGTCGGTGTTCACTTTCTCGATTCATGGTGAGAAAAACTATCCGGCACGCAAGATGCGCTCGACACTCGATATCAGTTTGCCCGCTGGCATCGATGACGACGCCTATCTGTCTGCACTGCAAGATAATCTACCCGCACTCACCAAAGATTATCGCCCTGACATCGTGTTTTATCTGGCCGGAGTCGATGTGGTCGAGGGCGATCGTTACGGCAGATTTCGCCTCTCCGACGCGGGGGTCCGCACCCGTGAGCGCTGTGTACTCGACTGGAGTCGCAAACTCGGCTTACCGCTGGTGATCACGCTGGCGGGGGGCTATTCACCTAACCCTGCACGGACCGCGATGTTGCACAGTATCGTTTTCGAAGAGGCGATCAATCCGTGAGTCAGTCGCCCCCCAAGCCGCTGCGTCCACGGTTGATGCAGCGCTTTCTGCGCTTCATGTCCGATCGTCGCATCTTATCGGATGCACGCATGCTCGAGTTTTATCCGCCGTTCTGGTTCATGCGCATCAAGGTGCTGGAGATGGATCGCGAATGGCGTCGTGTGCGCATTCGGCTGCCGCTTAATGCGATTTCGCGTAATCCGGGCGGGGTGATGTTCGGCGGCTATCAGACCGCACTCGCTGATCCGATTGCGACACTCGCCTGCGCTCGAGTATTCCCCGGCTATTCGGTATGGACGCGCGGGCTTACCGTTGATTTCGAGCACGGCGGCAGCACTGATCTCGAACTGCGCTTCGAGTTTCCGGCGACTCTGGAGCGCCAAATCCGCGCAGCACTTGCGCGTGACCATCGGGCGACACCTTCATTCGAATACGGTTTTTATTTACGTGACGGGATGCGCTGCACGCGTATCGTGAATACAGTAGCAATCCGGCCGCGCGGCTACGCCAAAGCCACTACGCCGCCAGCGCCCGAAACTGGGATCGATTGAGTTGATTTGCTTTTGAGCGGGTCGGCGAGTGAATCGGCTGCCGGTCAGACTGGCTCGACTATCAAACCGCGCAATTTTTTGATCGCATTCGCTTCGAGCTGACGAATACGCTCGGCCGAAACGCTGTATTTGGCGGCGAGGTCGTGTAGGGTCGCTTTCTCGGCATCGCCAGCCATCCAACGGCTCGCGAGAATGTCGCGACTGCGTGCATCAAGCGCTTGCACCGCTGCGGCCAAGCGTTCGTGGGTGTCATCTTCCCACTCTTCGCTTTCCACTTGCGCAGCCGGGTCGGCATCGGGTGCGGGTAGATAAGTGGCGGGGGAGTAAGTTTCGTCCTCTTCGGATTCGGCCGGTGTCGGGTCGAACGACAGATCATGCGCTGCGAGGCGTCGTTCCATCTCGGTGACTTCGTGTTCGCCGACGCCGAGTTCGCGGGCGACGGCACGGGTCTCTTCCGGCGACAACCAGGTCAGATTTTTTTTGAGGCGACGCAGATTGAAGAAAAGTTTGCGCTGCGCCTTGGTGGTGGCCACTTTGACAAGCCGCCAATTACGCAGCACGTACTCGTGAATCTCGGCGCGGATCCAGTGCACAGCGAAAGACACCAGACGAACACCGATTGTGGGATCGAAGCGCTTCACGGCTTTCATCAGCCCGACGTTGCCTTCCTGCACCAGATCGCCCATCGGCAGCCCGTATCCCGAATAGCCGCGAGCAATGTGGACCACGAAGCGCAGATGCGAGAGTACGAGTGCACGTGCAGCATCGACATCGCCTTCTTCACGAAAGCGGCGCGCCAGCGACTGTTCGTCTTCGCGCGCCAATACGGGCACCTTCGACACGCGGTCGAGGTACGCATCGAGGCTGCCAAGCGGGCCGGCTAGCGATAGATCGGTGTACCGGGGCGCGAGAACCTGTGTGGGCATGGGGTCGTAACCTCCGTCCAAAATTCTAGCACTTGGGCGTCTTGAGTGCTAATCCGGCTCAAGGTTCGATCGCATCTTTTTTGATTCATAAGTGAATCAAAAATACAATTTACCTAGTCTTTTGGTTCTATTTTAGAAATTAATCGAGCTGCTCCGAACCAAGCCCCAATGACGCCGAGCAACGCGGAGAGACCAATGAGCGCCGCCGCTTCGAGGAGGTCGAGTCCGCTCAGCACATAGCGTCCGCCGTACAGCGCCGACACGCGACTGACGGGTTCGGCGAGCGCGACTACCAGAATCACCGTGATGCCGGTGGCCAGCAGCCCGCCAAGCAAGCCGAGGAAAAAGCCCTCGTAAAGAAACGGTCGGCGCACAAAAGCGTTGGATCCGCCGACGAGCTTGGTGACTTCGATCTCCGCGCGGCAAACGCCGATCTCGAGTCGGATGGCGTTGCCGATGACCACCAACACGCCGAGCGCCAGCAAACCCACGGAAGCACCGAGCATTTTGCGCATCAAGTCGAGGATGGCGCTGAGTCGGCGGACCCATTCGCCATCAACCTGTACGCTGTCCACCTCGGGCCAGGCCCGCAGGTATTTCTGTACCGACGCGACATCTCGAGGATTGGCGTAATCGGGCTTCGGTTTCACCGTGATGACGTGGGGCAGCGGATTGCCCTGTAGGGAATCGAGTGCTGCCCCAAAGCCCGAGTAGGCGCGAAATTCTTCGAGCGCGGCATCGGCGGAGATCACGGTCACCGTACCGGCTTCGGCCCTATTACGCGCCGACGCAGCGAGTTGCTCGGCTTTCTCCAGCGCTGCACCCGGGCGGAAATACACCGAAATCTCGATGGCGTCGCCGGTATCACCCGTGGCGAGTTGTACATTTTTGACCAGTAACCAGAGCGAGGCCGGCAGCGCGAGCGCAACGGCAATGGCCAGCAGCGTCAACAAACTGCCGAGCGGCCGACGCAACAATCTGCCGAGTGCGCCGAGAAACGCCTGTACGTGTCGCGTGAGATAGATGATGGGCGAGGTCACGAGGTACGCTCCCCTTGGGCGCCGCTGAATACTCTCCCGTCGTCGATCAGAATCTCGCGCTGCGAGAACTCGCGCACGAGCGCCATGTCGTGCGTGGCGATCAGCACCGTGACGCCGACATCCTGAAATCTGCGAAAGAGTTGCATCACTTCGCGTGCGAGTCCGTGATCGAGATTACCGGTTGGTTCATCTGCGATCAGTACTGTGGGCCGCGCTACCACCGCACGCGCAATCCCTACGCGTTGCTGTTCGCCGACTGAAAGTTCCGCGGGCGACACTCGTTCTTTTTCGAGTAACCCGACTTGATCGAGTGCCGCGCGCACGCGTTTGTCGATATCGCGAAAACGCGTATCCGAAACCATCAGTGGTAACGCTACGTTATCGTACACCGGTCGATCCATCAAAAGTTGATGGTCCTGAAACACGATGCCGAGTCGCCGCCGAAATGCTGGACTCGCCCGCATCGGCAAAGTGCTGGTGTCTTGGCCGTTGACCGTGACAGTGCCGCGAGTCGGTCGCTCGAGTAGCGTCATCAGTTTGAGCACCGAGCTCTTGCCCGCCCCGCTGCGTCCGGTGAGAAATACGAGTTCGCCCGCGCGTATCTCAAAAGACACGTCGTGCAGCGCTTCGCGACCATTCGGATAGCGCTTGAAAACATGATCGAAACGAATCACGCGGAACTGCTTCCCTCGATCAATGCGACGGCAAAAGCGGCGGCATCGAACTCGCTGAAATCTTCGGCACCCTCGCCGATACCAATAAACCGGATCGGTAATTTCAGGCGGCGTGCAATCGCGAGCACGATGCCACCCTTTGCCGTGCCGTCAAGCTTGGTGAGCACGAGTCCTGTGACCTCTGCAGCCTCATGGAACTGTAGCGCCTGCGAGAGCGCGTTCTGCCCCTGGTTGGTATCAAGCACTAGTAATACTTCGTGGGGTGCCAACGGATCCGCTTTGCCGAGTACACGGCGTACCTTGCGCAGCTCTTCCATGAGATGCGCTTGCGCCTGCAGTCGACCGGCGGTATCCGCGATCAAGATATCCGCGCCGCGACTACGGGCTGCGGCGAAGGCATCGAAGGCCACGGCGGCGGGGTCGGCACCGGCCTGCTGTGCGATGAGTTCGGCGCCCGTACGCTCAGCCCAGATACCGATCTGTTCGACAGCAGCGGCGCGAAAGGTATCGCCTGCAGCGAGCATTACCTTGAGACCCGCGCTGCGATAACGATGTGCGAGCTTACCGATGGTCGTGGTCTTGCCCGAACCGTTCACGCCGACGACGAGGATGGTGTAGGGCTTCACGCTACGATCAATGACGAGTGGCTTGGCAACCGGCACCAGCAGCGCCGTGATATCGCTGCGCAAGGCTGCAAGCAGCGCATCGACATCGTCGAGTTGTTGGCGGGCGACGCGCTTGCGCAAACCGTCGAGCAATTCCTCAGTGACTTGTACGCCTACATCCGCGGCGAGCAATCGCGACTCGAGCTCCTCGAGAATCGAGTCGTCGATCCGCCGCGCACCGAAAAGGCGAGCAAGGCCTGAATCGATACCGCCCCCTGGCCGCGTCAAGCGATCCTTCAGTCGTTGAAAAAAGCTGGGTTTTGATTCACTCGCCATGCGGGGGCTGATTTTAGGCTACCCTGCGCCGCAAATGGCCACGAACCGCCGTCAGACACGCGAGTTGCGCATCATCGCTGGCACTTGGCGTGCTCGCCGCTTGCGCTTCCCCGCGGGGCCCGACATCCGACCGACACCCGATCGTGTACGCGAGACTTTGTTCAACTGGCTGGCGCCGTTTATTCGCGGTGCGCGGGTGCTAGACCTATTTGCCGGTAGTGGGGCGCTCGGTCTCGAGGCCTTGTCGCGCGGCGCCGCCCAGGTTCATTTCATCGATGCTGATGCGCGGGCTATGGCGGCCTTGCACGAACTGTTGGTCGAGTGGCGGGCCGAGCCCGATCGAGTGGAGACCAGTCGCGCCGATGCACTGTCGGTCTTGCGGCTCGTACCGGCGGCCAAGTTCGAGGTCGTTTTCATCGATCCGCCGTTCGCTGCCGGTCTTTGGACCGAGGTTGCCTCGCGACTCGAGTACAACGGCTGGCTTGCGTCCAAGGCATTCGTTTATTTCGAGGCCCCAATCGGCACAGCGCTTGACTTCTTGCCTGCCAACTGGCGGCCCTGGCGCGAAGGCACGGCCGGAGAGGTCGGTTATCATCTTTTCTGTCGAGTGGAGCCGACAATACGGGGAACACATGGCGCGTAACGCGGTCTATCCGGGGACCTTCGATCCGATCACCAATGGGCATCACGACCTCGTGCGTCGTGCGGCTGGAATTTTTGACCGTGTGGTCATTGCGATCGCTGCCAATCCCAGTAAGGCACCGCGTTTTTCGCTCGAGAAGCGCGTCGATCTCGCGCGCTCGGTACTGGTCGATCTGCCCAATGTTGAGGTGCGCGGCTACTCGGGTCTGACCGTGGATTTCGCCCGAGAAAACGGCCTCAATGTAATCATTCGTGGTTTGCGCGCCGTATCCGACTTCGAATTCGAGTTCCAGCTCGCCAACATGACGCGCCATCTCGACCAGACGATCGAGACGGTATTCATGACACCGCAGGACCAATTCACCTTCATCTCATCGACGCTGGTGCGCGAAATCGCTGCGCTCGGTGGCAAGGTCAGCGAGTTCGTGCACCCGGTCGTGGCCGACGCCTTGCGCCAGCACTGCGAGGCGCAGCTGGTAAAGCCTTGAGGTCGGCGCCGCCTGCCTGCTGCAGATCGATGGCACGCCAAAGATACCAGGCAGCCGCCGAGCGATAAGGCGCCCAGCGCTCTCCGTAACGTTGTAGGTCGCCTGGTGTAGGCAGAGCGCGCCGCCGATAGACAAGGCGAAAACCATTGCGTACGCCGTAATCATTGATCGGCAGAACATCCTCACGACCGAGCTGAAACATCAGCATCATCTGTACCGTCCAGGTGCCGATACCGCGTACCAGAGTGAGGCGTTGAATGATTTGCTGATCAGTCAAGCGCTGTAGCGCGGCACTGTCCGGAATGACGCCCGCAAGCGTTTTACTCGCAAGATCGCGCACCGCCGCGACTTTGCTCGCCGAAAGCCCGACACTACGAAGGGTCGAGTGATCTACGGCCAGGATCGATTCAGGAGCAGGAAATTCTCTCCCTGTAGCATCCACCCCGAATAACGCGACGAATCGGCCAAGAATGGCAGCAGCGGCACGACCGCTGATTTGCTGCGAGATAATCGCCTGCGTCAGATGCTTGAAGGGCGAGGAGCAAGCGACGGCGTGTAGCCGGTAGGGTCCCGCCGTGTCGATGAGTGCTTCCATCACCGGATCTACTCGTGCGAAGTGTGTGCGCAGTCGTCGGCGACTCAGCGCTGGCATATATGGCACCAATAGGTCGAGCGTTGCACCTGAACGCGATGACGTATGGCTTCGCCACACTTTCTGCAGGGCTCGCCCGTGCGTTCATAGACGAACAGTTTTTGTTTGAAGTATCCAGGCGTACCGTCGGCACCGACGTAGTCTCGCAGAGTCGTGCCACCGACTTTGATAGCCATCCCTAAAACCTGCTTGATTGCTACGACGATCCGCGCGATTTCGTCACGCTTGAGGTGCCTCGCCTGACGACCGGGGCGCACACCAGCACGAAACAGCGTTTCGCTGGCGTAGATATTGCCGACGCCGACCACCACACGTCCGTTCATCAAAAAGGATTTGACGGCAATGCGACGTGCTCGCGATCTATCCCAAAGATATTCGACATCGAAGGCATCGTCGAGTGGCTCGGGTCCGAGCTCTGCCAATAGCGGATGCTGATTCGGGTCGCCGCTTACGAGATGCAGCGAGCCGAAACGTCGCGGGTCATTGAAGCGCAGCGTCATTCCCGAATCGAGCAGCAGATCGAAATGATCGTGCTTCAGTCTGGGCGTAGCTCGCGGCAGCACGCGCAAATTGCCCGACATGCCAAGGTGCAGGATCAGCGTTGTATGCGAATCGGCGTCGGTGCGCTCGATATCGAGCAACAGATACTTCGCTCGGCGTCTGACGCTCTTGATCACGGCGCCGCGCAGTTGCGGAACGACGGTGCGCGACACCGGCCAGCGCAGCCGGGGTTCGTGCAATAAAAAATCTTCGATGCGTCGAGCGCAGACGTGCGGTGCTATTCCGCGGCAGGTGGTCTCAACTTCGGGTAGTTCGGGCATTGATGACCGACGTTAAACGAAAAGGCCTGTGCAATGGCAGGCCTTTCATTGCGGCAGATCCCGCGCCCGGTGCGCGGCGCCCAGCTTATTCGATTCCGGATTACTTGATCTTGGTTTCCTTATAGGAAACGTGCTTGCGTACGACCGGATCATATTTCTTGACGTCCATCTTCTCGGGATGTAGACGCTTGTTCTTCATTGCCACGTAGAAGTGACCGGTACCTGCAGTCGACAGCAACTTGACCTTTTCACGCATGACTCGGTGCTCCGTCTCAGATCTTCATGCCCCTGGCGCGAAGGTCGGTGACCACTGCGTCGAGACCGTTCTTTTCGATGGTGCGCAGCGCATTGGTGCTGACGCGCAACGAGACCCAGCGTTGCTCGCTCTCAAGCCAGAAACGCTGCGTGTGCAGGTTGGGCAGGAAGCGGCGACGCTTCTTGTTGTTCGCGTGCGAGACGCGGTTGCCCGTGGTCGGGCGCTTTCCAGTGAGTTCGCAGACGCGGGACATCGTAGAAAACCTTTTTAAAACCAGTAGTTTAAGTAAGACCGGGTGCTTTGGACCCCGCGCAACGGGCCGTTTTTATACCAGTCCGGCCCGCCGCTGGCAACCGGCCGCTCATAGCCTCGCGGTAATGCCGGCCCGAATCTCCCTAAGCACCGGTGCCCAATCGCCAGCCGTCGTCTGCCGGAAGAGCCGCACCTGCGAGTACCAGGGGCTGTCGCTGCGGCCCTCGAGCCAGCGCCAGTCGCTGACCTTCGGCAAGGGAATCCAGGTCTCTTTGCCCAGCGCGGCAGCGAGATGGGCAACGCTGGTGTCGACGCTGATCACCCAATCGAGTTGCGAAATGATCGCTGCCGTATCGGCGAAATCGGTTTGCTGCACGTCTGAGAACGGGGCTCCGAAATGACGCAGCTTGGGCAGGGTCGGCAGCAATGCGGCATCGTCGGGCGAGATTTCTTTTTGCAGGCTGATGAAGTCGACCGGCAGCGCGAGCAGTTCGCCGAGCATGGCGAGCGGAATGCTTCGACCTTTGATCGGCGTGACTTGGCCTCCACTCCACATCAGACCAACGCGCGGCCTGCGCTCACCCGCCAGCGCTTCGTCGACAGATTTACGCCAACTCGCGACCCATTGCTGATCGACCGAAAGATACGGTGTCTGTACCGACGGAATATCTTCGAGCGTGGTACCGAACATTCCCGGCAGACTGAGCAAGGCGCAGTGGAAGTCGAAACCCCCTCCCTGGACGCCGTCGATCACCGCCGAGACGCCGTGTAGACGCAAGAATATTCGGTGCAGGGCGGGCCGCGCCGAGACAATGATCTGCGCCTGTGGCTCCCGCTCGGCCAACAGGGGCAGGTAGCGGGCGAATTGCAGCGCATCGCCCAGACCCTGCTCGCAGAACACCAGAATTCTTTTGCCTACCAAAGATTCGTTGCCGCTCCAGCGCGAACCTGGGAGTTTCTGCGGATGAGCTGCGAGAAACTGCGGCGTGGCGAGTCGCCACTCGTAAAGCGGCCAGCCCGCCGCCAAGTCACCACGTATCAAAAATATCAAGGCTGAGTTCGATAGCGCCTCGGCATGATTGGCGCGCAGCGAGCAGGCGATACGATAGCTCGAGAGCGCAGCATCAAGCTCGCCTATTTCCTGTAGCACGACGCCACGGTTGTAATGGGCATCGAGCAGATCAGCGCGCATGGTAAGTGCCGTATCGTAACTGGCAAGCGCTTCGCGAGGCCGACCAAGTGCGCGATACACCGAGCCCATGTTGACATGGGCTTCGGTGTAATCGGGCTTGAGTTCGAGCGCGCGACCGATCAGCGCGCGTGCCGCCTCAGAATCCCCCTCGGCGAGCCTGATCGCCCCGAGCAGATGCAGACTATTCACTTCGTTCGACTGCGCTTGCAGAATTTTTTGGTAGATCCGCGCGGCTTCGCGTAATCGACCCTTGCGGTGTAGCGCCATGGCAGCGTGAAGGTTTCCGCTCATCGCCGCGAAATATACCGCGACCCTTGTCACAAGACACCGCGCTCGGCGAGCGAGAGGGTATCTGGGCCGGCGCTGATCAGGTGATCGAGCACATGCACATCGACTCGCGCGAGCGCATCGCGCAGTCGCACGGTAATGAGCTCGTCTGCGCGACTCGGCTCGGCAATGCCCGAGGGGTGATTGTGCGCGAGGATGACTGCTGCTGCGTTATGCGCCAGTGTTTGTTGCAAAACCTCGCGCGGATGCACGCTGGCGCCATCGATGGTGCCGCGGAACAATTCTTCGAAGGCGATCAGGCGATGTCGGTTGTCCAGATAAAGACAGCAGAACACCTCGTACGGCCGATCGCGCAACCGCGCATTGAGAAAGCGGCGGATTTCGAGGGGTGAACTCAGCGAGACCCCGGCACGTAGTGCGGCCCCGTAGTGACGACGAGCGAGTTCGAGCGACACCTGCAGCGCCGCTACACGCGCCGGGCCCATGCCGTGCGCGCCCAACATTCGACTCGCCGGCGCCGAGAGCAAATTGCGCAAGCCATCGTGATCGTGCAGCAAACGACGGACGAGTTCGGGCGCATCGCTGCCACGGGTACCGGTGCCTAGCAGTAGCGCGAGCAGCTCCGCATCGGAGAGAGCGCCGACCCCGCGCTCGAGCAGTTTTTCGTGGGGGCGCTCACCATTAGACCAGGCGCGCAAGGGCAGGGGTGTGGTCAGGGATATGAGGCTCTCCGGCGCAGAAATCGCCGCAGCTTCCGTATTGCAGGGACGCGGGGCGAGTCGCAAAATTCGCTGGACTGCCCCATAACCGAAGTCCGCGGCCGGCACAATCTTTGGTCAATCGACGTTTTTCGTCAGCTTGGTCGATAATCCACCGATGAGTGCCACTTCCCCACCGACCTTGGCCGGGCGACGCATCCTGCTCGGTGTTAGCGGGGGCATCGCGGCATACAAGTCGCCTGATCTGGTGCGGCGACTGCGCGAACGTGGGGCCGAGGTACAGGTGGTGATGACCCCCGGCGCACAGCGGTTCGTGACCCCGACGACTTTTCAGGCGGTCTCGGGGCGTGAGGTGCGGGCCGAACTGTGGGACGCGGCTGCCGAGGCCTCGATGGGGCATATCGAGCTCGCCCGCTGGGCCGACCTCGCGCTCGTAGCGCCAGCGACGGCGGATTTTTTGGCCCGCGTGGCTGCGGGTCGAGCCGACGATCTGCTCACCACGCTCATTCTCGCCACCGAATCACCGGTGGCGCTCGCGCCGACGATGAATCGCATCATGTGGGACAAACCCGTCACGCAGCACAACGTCGCTACCTTGCGTCGTCATGGTGTGCATTTGTTGGGTCCGGAGGTCGGCAGCCAAGGCTGCGGTAAAATCGGCTCGGGTCGAATGCTCGAGCCTGCCGAGATCGCGGAAGCGGCCTCGACGCTGCTTGCCGATCGCCCACCGCGTGCGGTGACGCTTCGGGTCGTGGCGGCGGCCAAAGACGAGCCGCGACCGCTCGCGGGCTTGAGCGTGCTGATCACCGCGGGGCCCACGCGCGAGCCGATCGATCCCGTGCGTTACATCACCAATCGCAGCAGCGGCAAAATGGGCTTTGCCGTGGCCGCCGCGGCGCATGCGGCCGGCGCCGAGGTGGTGCTGGTCGCTGGGCCCGTGAGCTCGCCGACGCCCGAAGGCGTGCGACGCATCGATGACGAGACCGCCACAGAGATGGCGAGCGCCGTGGAGCGCGAGGCGACGGGACTCGATGTACTCGTCGGTACTGCGCCCGTTGCCGACTATCGACCCGCGACCCGCTCATCACGCAAGCTCAAAAAAACCATGGAGCGTATCGATCTGCCACTCGAGCGTACGGCAGATATTTTGGCCGCGGTCGCAGCGCGCGCCGATCGTCCTTTCGTGGTGGGTTTTGCCGCCGAGACTCATGACGTCGAGCAATACGCGCGCAGCAAACTGCTTGCAAATAAACTCGATTTGATTGCTGCCAACGAAGTGGGCGAGGGCAAGGTTTTCGATCGCGACGACAATACACTCGTTTTGCTTTGGGCCAATGGATGGCTAGAGCTCGGGCCGGCGAGCAAGGACGAGGTGGCACGTCGTCTGCTCGAGATCATCGGCTGGCGTCTTGCCGACTCGCGAGCTCGCGGAGCACATAATCTTGGATCGGCAGGAGCAGAGGCATGAGTCGTCGCGCACTAAAGGTAAGAGTTCTCGATCCGCGTATCGGCAAAGATTTTCCGTTGCCGGCCTATGCGACCGAGGGTTCTGCGGGCCTCGATCTGCGCGCCTGTATTGATGCACCGCTGGAGCTCGTGCCAGGCAAAGCAGAACTTTTGCCGACCGGGCTCGCGATCTGGGTGGCTGATCCGGCGCTGGCGGCGGTGATCCTGCCGCGCTCGGGGCTCGGTCACAAACACGGCATCGTGCTCGGTAATCTGGTCGGTCTGATCGACTCCGACTATCAGGGTCAGCTGATGGTGTCGTGCTGGAATCGCGGCTCTGCGAGCTACACCGTGCAGCCTGGTGAGCGCATCGCGCAGTTGGTGCTGGTGCCTATAGTGCAAGTCGAGCTCGAGGTCGTCGAAGATTTCACTGCTACGGCGCGCGGCGCTGGCGGCTTTGGGAGTTCAGGTACACGCTGAGCGTCAGGTGCGCTCGAGGATTGCGGTAACGCCCATTCCGCCCGCGGTGCACACCGAAATCAGGCCGCGACGACTTTGCGGGTTCGTGGCCAGCAACTTCGCCAGCGTAGCCACGATCCGTGCGCCGGTCGCGGCAAACGGGTGACCGATCGCCACGCTGCTGCCCTTCACGTTGAGTTTGCTGCGATCGATGCTGCCCAGCGCGGCGCTGCGACCGAGCTTGTCGCGACACCATTCGGCCGATTCCCAAGCGGCCAGCGTGCAAAGCACCTGCGCCGCAAAGGCCTCGTGGATCTCAAAGAAATCGAAGTCCTGCAGGCTAAGACCTGCATCGCCTAACATCGCGGACACGGAATAGGCAGGTGCCATGAGCAAGCCCTCCGCGCCGCCGACAAAATCGACAGCCCAAGCTTTACCGAACGTGAGCCAGGCCTGTACCGACAAATTGCGCGTGCGAGCCCAGGACTCGCTGGCGAGCAGCACTGCCGAGGCGCCATCGGTGAGCGGCGTGCTGTTGCCTGCGGTCAGCGTACCTAAGCCCGAACGACTAAAGCTCGGCCGCAGTTTCGCGAGTTTTTCGGGGGTACTGTCGGCGCGGACATTGTCGTCGCGTTGCAGACCTTCGAACGGTACGACCAGATCATCAAAGAATCCGCTCTGCCAGGCCGCCGCTGCATGACGATGACTGTTGCAGGCGAGTGCATCCTGCGCCTCGCGACTGATGCCCCAGCGCTTGGCCATCTGCTCGCAGCTCTCGCCCATTGAGAGCCCCGTGCGCGGTTCGCTGGCGTCGGGAATAAGCGGCTTGAAGTGCCCGGGGCGCAGCGAGAAAAAAGGCATAAGCCGACTACTGAGAGTTTTGGCGCGGAAGGCTCGCATCAAAATTTGCTGATAAGCCCGCGGATAGACGATCGGCGGATCGCTGACGGTATCGACCCCTCCGGCAAGGCCACAGTCGATCTGCCCAAGCGCGATTTTGTTGGCAATGCTAATGGCTGCTTCGAGACTTGTGCCGCAAGCCCGTTGCAGATTGAAGGCGGGGGTGTGGGGATCCAGTGTGGTGCCGAGCACGCTCTCTCGTGCGAGGTTGAAATCGCGTGAGTGCTTGATTACCGCGCCCGCCGCCACCTCGCCGAGGCGCAAGCCATCGAGGCCATATTTAGCGACGACGGCTTGCAGCGCCGCGGTGAGCATCTGCAGATTGCCGATCTGCGCGTATGCCCCGTGCGACCGCGCGAACGGAATACGCGCGCCCCCGATCACGGCAACGCGACGAACTGCAACTCCTACCAGCATGCTTTCAGGCTCAGCATGTCAGTTACTCAGCGGGCCATTCCAGCCTTGACACGCTCGTAGTGACGATCGCGCAGGGCCGTATGCCGCGATTCGAGCGTCTGTACGCGACCGCCTGTCACGACGAGATCCGGCAGACTCGACACCTCGAGAGGGTCGCCTGACCAGAGCACGAGATCAGCCGTGCGACCGCGCTCGATGCTGCCGAAGCGGTCGGCTATGCCAAAGATTTCAGCGGGCACCCGAGTGACCGCAGCGAGCGAATCCCACTTCGGCATACCGTATGCCACCGCATTGCCGGCGGCCTGACGGGTCTTGCCGGCATCATCGATGTCGGTGTCGTTGATGGAAACCGCAACCGTTACGCCCGCGGCGCGCAACCTCGCCGCATTGGTGAGCGTCGCGCCGATCTTGTCGAAACTGTCGGGCAGGTTGTCGAGCGGATCGAGAATCACCGGCACCCGCGCGGCCGCGAGCTCCGATGCGACTCGCCAAGACTCAGCCCCGCCGCGGATTGCGACACGGAGTTTCTCTTCACGAGCGAAAGCCAAAGCATTACGGATGTCGATTGCGCGATCGACTTGCAGTACGAATAAACCGTTCTCTTTGAGAAACTCGAGCAGAACCTGCCGACCCGAGGGCGAAAGCAGTCGCTGGTCATGGACCATTACGAGGTTGGGTGCTCGTGCTTCGACGAAGGCCTGACGCAGCAGCATGAACTGCGCCGCACGTGAACCGCCCGACAAATCGTTGGCGTCACCACCCAAATCCACGAACATCGCGCGCGCTGGTGCAGGTGTCGTACCATCAAGTCCTGTGGGTGCACCAAGACCCGCCACCAGACTGCCACCGCGCGCCGCCGCAGGGGCGAGCACGCTGAAAGTGATGCCGTTGCTGCGATGCACACCGAGCGACATCGACTCAGGATTGAAAGCGAGCGTAACGTCGAACTCCGGCCGCATCTGCCCGAGTCGCTGTGCGTAGTCTCCGGTCGATTGCTCGAGACCGATTTCTTCGAGACCAATGTGGCCGAGACCGCCAAAGATTCCCGGGGTCAGGGCTCGACCGTTGGCCTCGATGACGCGAGTACCAGCCGGGGCTGCCAGTGCCGCGCCAATCGCCGTGACTCGTCCATCCTGTACGAGGACGTCGGTACCATTCAGCGCCGCTGCAGCATCATGCGTCATGGTGTACACCGTGGCATTACGCACCAGCAGTGAGCTGCCGCCAGTATCCGCAAGCGCGACCGGCGCTGCGAGCGTTATCGCAAATGCAGTGCCTAGCCAAGATAGGGTTACAAGAAGTTTCATCGGATCACCCCCGCCGCAGCTGGCTGACCAAGCAGGAAATCGGATTCCGGTAAATTACGAGGTACGCTACGATCAAAGCGCAGTGCGCCATCGATATAGATTTTTTCGGTGAGTGCATAGACGCTGAAAGGATTACCACTCCAGACAACGACATCGGCCATCTTGCCGTTCTCGAGTATGCCGATGCGCTTTTCGAGGCCGATCGCCTTGGCGGCATTGGCCGTGAGCCAGCGAATGGCATGCTCAGGTTTGATATCGATGCCCATACGCTTGCCAAAGGCTATGCCTTTCGCCACCTCTTGATTAAGCCGCTGTATGCCCTCGGCCGAATCGGAATGCACCACCGTACAACCACCGGGCGCAGCATCGACCAAAATCATATTCTCAGGGATCGCATCATAGGACTCCATTTTGAAGCCCCACCAGTCAGCCCACACTGCAGCACAAACATTGTTTTCGGCGAGCAGGTTGGAAATTTTGTAGGCCTCGGTGGCGTGGTGAAAGGTGCTCACGCGATAGCCGAACTCGCGCGCCATATCGATCACGATCGCCATTTCGTCAGCACGATAGCAGTGGTGCTGGATGAGGATCTCGTCGCGCAATACACCGGCGAGCGTCTCAAGGCGTAGATCGCGTTTCGGTGGCCGCAAATCTTTGGCGCCCGCTGCACTACGCGCCTCGAACTGCCGCCAATCTCGTATGTATTCCTGCGCTTCGATCCATTGCGCGCGCCAGCCGGCGACGTTACCCATACGCGTGGAGGGCAACTGACGACGATTACCGTAAACGCGTTTGGGATTCTCGCCGCAGGCCATCTTGAGACCTTGTGGCGCATCTGGGAATTTCATTGACTGGTAGCTGACCGCATGAATATTTTTGATACTGACTGAGCGGCCGCCAAAGAGGTTGGCGGAGCCTGGCAGAACATGCAGCGTAGTGATGCCGCCTTCGAGCGCGGCCTCGAAGCCCGGATCCTGCGGCCAAATCGAATGTTCAGCCCACACATTGGGCGTGGAGGGGGACGTCGCCTCGTTACCGTCGGAGTGTGCTTCGACGCCGGGGGAGGGATAGACACCGAGATGCGAGTGCACATCGATGAGCCCTGGCGTGACCCATTTACCGCGGCCGTCGATCACAACTGCACCCGTCGGTACTTCGAGCGTGCGTCCGACCGCAGTGATCTTACCGTCACTCATCAAAACATCGGCGTCATCGAGTCGCTCGCCGTTACCGATCAACACGGTCGCGCCGCGAATCAGCGTTGGCACCGAAGCTGCCGGCTTGTAGGTCGAGGGATAAGGTGTGGGTGATACCGGCGCAACCACGGAGCGTTCGCGAGCGGCAGGCGGCGCTACCGTGGCGGTGGTCGAACACGCGGTCAGGGTGACCATGACACCCGTGAGCAGCGTACGAGGCCAGTGGGTCGAGGACAGATCGATCATGAAGCACAATCTCCACTTCTGGTTTCGTAACACGTTTAGCCTTGAAATCCCTTTGACTAGCACGGCAAGATGCCTTACGAGGCTGTCCGAAACAATGGGGTCGCGCCAGCGCGGACCGCGGGCAGGCCAGCGAGAGGCACAATGTCCTTCAGGACCTTCCAAGAGTTTTACCCGTTTTACCTCGGCGAGCACGCGAATCGAACCTCGCGTCGCCTGCACGTGGTCGGTACAACTCTTGTCGTCGCGCAGTTACTGTTGGTTTTTTTGATAGGCAACCCGTGGTTGCTGCTCAGCGGTCTGGTCACCGGTTATGCGCTGGCCTGGATCGGGCATTATTTTTTCGAGAAGAACACCCCGGCCACCTTCAAATATCCACTTTTCAGTCTGCGCGGCGATTTCGCTATGACCCGTGATGTTTTCACGGGCCGTATCCCCTGGTAAGCAGTGAATCGCATCAACCGCGTCTTCGAAAAACGCCTAGCCGCCGTCATTAATAGTGGTGAACGGCGCGTGTTGCAAGGCGGGCGGCGCGGTGTCGAGAAAGAATCGCTGCGGGTAAACCCTGAAGGTCGCATCGCGACCACACTGCATCCGAAAGCACTGGGTTCAGCACTGACCAACGATCACATCACCACCGATTACTCGGAAGCCCTTATCGAGCTCGTCACGCCCACGTTCACCACCAACTGGGAGCTCTTGCAATACCTTTGCGATCTGCACCAGTTCGTCTATCGACATCTCGGCGACGAATTGTTGTGGGCGACCAGTATGCCCTGCGCGGTGGATGGCGATGCGAGCATCCCAATCGCGCAATACGGACCTTCCAATGTCGGGCGTATGAAGACGATTTATCGGGAGGGTCTCGGCATCCGCTACGGCCGCGTGATGCAGGCCATCTCGGGCGTGCATTTCAATTACTCGTTTCCAGAGCGCTTATGGCCGATCTGGGCCGCTGCACGCGAGTCACGTGACGAAGGTCAGGATTTCATCTCCGAGAGCTATTTCAATCTGTTGCGTAATTATCGTCGCTACGGTTGGATCATCCTCTATTTATTTGGTGTGTCGCCGACGGTGTGCAAATCATTTTTGCGCGTACGTGGTGAACAATTACCTGAGTTCGGCCGCGGTACGGCCTGGGAACCTTACGCGACCTCGTTGCGTATGAGCGATCTCGGCTATCGTAATCGCATTCAAGCGGGACTCGAGGTATCAGTCAACAGTCTTGAAGAGTACGTCCGCGATCTCACTCTTACCATCAGTCAGCCGCACCCGGAGTACGAACGACTCGGTGTGCATGTGGATGGACAGTGGCGGCAGCTCAATGCCAATTTGCTGCAGATCGAGAACGAGTACTACGCCTTTATTCGACCAAAGAGAGTCGCGCGATCAGGCGAGCGACCGACCAAGGCACTGCGCCGCGGCGGTGTCGAATATGTTGAAGTGCGTGCGCTCGATGTCAGTGCTTTCGATCCGGTGGGTGTCAACCAGAACAAGATGCGGTTCATAGAGGCTTTTCTGGCGGTTTGTTTGATACGTGACAGCCCGCTGATCAATACTTCGGAGCAGTCGGCGCTTGACCGAAATCACGTCACGGTGGCGCGCCGTGGACGTGAGCCTGGGCTCACGCTCGTTCGCGACGGGCGCAATGTTTCCATGCTCGACTGGGCCCGCGAAATCCTCGATCAGATGCAGGCTGCCTGCGAAATGCTCGATGAGGGCGACCGGCAGCGCCCCTATGCTGCAGCGCTCGCCGTGCAGGCAGCCAAGCTCGATGACGTCGCGCTCACGCCCTCGGCGCGGCTGATCGTTGAGTTACGCGAGACCGGCGAATCATTCTTCGATATGGCGCTGCGCACTTCGGCGGCGCACAAGGCGTATTTCCTTGATCTGTACCAGCCCAACGAGCGGCGGCTGCGCGAATTCGCCGATGAAGCGGCTGAGTCGTTGACTGTCGCCGAGGCGATGGCGCGCGCGCCGCAGCAAGATTTTGCCGAGTTTCTCGCCAGCTATTTTTCGTAGATTGCGATTTCGCGGCGACCTGAGGAGTCGCGCATGCCGCGGAACATCCCTGGGCTGTTGAACTGCATCACCACGTTGCCTTGCCGGTCGACCGCAATGACACCACCCTCGCCACCGCGCTGAATGAGCTTGCCGTGGACGACTTCCTTAGCGGCTTTTTCGAGCGTCCAGCCGCGGTATTCGACCAGCGCGCAAATGTCGTAGGCGACGACTGAGCGAATGAAATACTCGCCGTGGCCCGTCGCCGACACCGCGCAGCTCGCGTTATTGGCATAGGTGCCTGCGCCGATGATGGGTGCGTCACCGATCCGGCCCCACCGCTTGTTGGTCATACCACCCGTCGAGGTCGCCGCGGCGAGATTCCCCCGCGCATCGACCGCGACGGCACCGACCGTACCGAGCCCTTGCAGCGCGTTGTACGCCAGGGCGCGTCCCTGCAACACGCGCTCGAGTTGGCGCTTGCGAGTTGGGGTTACAAAGTATTCGTTGGGTACCAGCGTCAGGCCTTGGGTTAGCGCGAATTCCTCGGCACCGGTACTGGACAAAAAGACATGCGGCGAGTTTTCCATGACGCGGCGTGCGAGATCGATCGGATTTTTGACGTGACGCAAACCGGTCACGGCACCAGCGGCCAGGGTGCGTCCCTCCATGATCGAGGCATCGAGTTCGGCATAACCGTCATGAGCAAGCACTGCGCCCTTACCGGCATTGAAAAGCGGATTGTCCTCGAGTGAACGGACGGTTGTGGTGACCGCGTCGAGACTGTTACCGCCGGCTGCGAGCACGGCGTAGCCCGCATCGAGCGCCTCGGCGAGGCCGGCGCGGTAGCTCGCGCCATCATCGGGTCCGAGCTGATCGCGTGGAATCACGCCGGCACCGCCGTGAATGGCAATGGCAACCATGTTCTTTCGCTGCTCTGCCGACGCTGTAGTCGCGACCGTAATGGAAGAGAACGCAACGAGCAGCATCGTGATTGAGGTGATACGCATCTCGGCTCCGGTATGATCGCTTGGGCTTCGGCATTGTACCGAGCCGCAGCGGTCAGCTGGGGGGGGCATGCAGCAGGCGAACAGGTCCGAGGAACACGCAGAGCTGAACTTCGATCAACGCTTCGTTGCGCTGGCGGCGGCGTGCTTGGCGGGTGCGTTTTTCGTACCACCCCTCTTCCACGGCGCAGTGATTGCACTGGCGATCGTGGCGGCAGTGCTCGCTGCCCTGCCGCAGGGCACGCGCGGTCTCGTGTTCTCGACCATGATCGGTCTCGCTACGGGCATCGCGTCCGTCAATTTGTTCGCTATCGGCATATTCCAGGGACCAATCACACAGGAATTCGGGTGGAGCCAGACCGAATATGCGATCGTCACCTTGGTCGGCACCGTGGTGACCGTGGTGTCGTCGCTCTACGTTGGAAAATGGTTTGATCGACAGGGCGTGCGACGCTGGGCGCTCGTCAGTGTGGTGTTGGTCGCTGCGTCGATGATTTCGCTTTATTGGTTGAGCGATAGTCCATTGCACTTCTACGCCGTATTCGCTCTGTTGCCGCTGATTGGTGCAGGTACTTCATCGATCGCTTATTCGCGGGTGATTGCTGCGTGGTTCGATCGTCGGCGCGGTCAGGCCTTTGGCGCGGCATTGGCAGGCATAGGCATCGGTGGCGCGGTGTTATCGACCTATTCGCAATATTTGATCGGTACGGTCGGCTGGCGCGGCGCCTATGTCGGACTCGGCGCACTGATGCTGGTGGTCACGCTCCCGATCATCTTCATGAAACTGCGCGACTCGCCCGCTGAAGTCGGCCTCGGCCTCGATGGCGTTGCACCGGATCTAGTTGCGCCTGATTATGCTGTAGCGAAAGCGGTAACCGCCCCGTCGCTCGTGGGCTATAACGCGGCCGAATCGCGGCGTTCCAAAAATTTCTGGCTGATGTTCGTATCGTTTTTATTGCTAGCTTTCGGCATTGGTGGCGTACTGATTCCGCTCGTTCCTATCCTGCGAGCCCGCGGCATCGAGCCCGAACAGGCCGCTGCGGTACAGGCGGCGCTCGGGCTAGCGCTGATCGTGGGCCGAGCATTTGCCGGTTTCTTAATGGATCGATTTTTTGCGCCGCGAGTCGCTGCAGCAATTTTGGCTTTCCCGCTCATCGGCGTCTCGATACTCGCGCTCGATGCGAGCGGGATGACGGCTCTCGTCGCCGCGGTGTGCATTGGGCTCGCCGCCGGTGCCGAACTCGATGTCATCGCCGTGCTGGTCACGCGTTACTTTGGCAATCGCGCCTATGGCGAGAATTACGGTTGGCAATACGCTTCATGGACGCTGGGTTCGGGCACTGCGGTCATCGTAACCAATCGCGTCTTTGACGTACTTGGCACGCATACGCCGGTGCTCTGGGTTTATGTCGTGATGTTCTTGATCTCGGCGATGCTTATTCTTCGGCTTAGTACTTATCCCGACCTGGCTAAGCCGGCAATAGGCAATCTTTGAGAGCGATCGAGGTGTCAGCGGCTTTCGCGGCGTCGAGTTTGACGCGTGCAGCGATCAGCTTGCGGGCGGCCATCTGATCCTTGGGCTGATTGACCGTGTCGATGGCCAGTAGCTCGCCATCTGCCCTGAGATAGCAACAGGAAAACGAATTCTTAACAGGGTCCCCACGCAGCACGACCCGATCGTGGTCTTGCGAGAGTCCGACGATCAGCAACTTGTGGTGGTACTGGTCTGACCAAAACCACGGTACGCGATCATGTTGGTGATCACCGCCCAGAATATTGAGTGCGGCGGTGGTACCCTGCTCGAAGGCATTGTCCACCGACTCGAGACGTACTCGTCTGCCGTAACGCAGCGAGGGGTGATTGCTGCAGTCGCCGATCGCATAAACGTGCGGATCATCGGTGCGGCAGTACGTATCGACAAGGATTCCGTTATCACACGCCAGCCCGGCGCTGCGCGCGAGCGCATCATTGGCCAGCACGCCAATGCCAATGATCACGATACCGGCCTCGATTTGTCCCGCTGCCGTATTTACGGCACGGACCCGACCGTGCGCATCCCCTTCTAAATCATTGACCGCCGCGCGCAACACGACCCGCACGCCGTGCCTCGCGTGCTCAGCTTCGTAATAGCGCGAGATCGGCTCGGCTACCACTCGCGCCATCACGCGATCGGCCATCTCGAGTACCGTGACCTCCATACCAAGATGCCGCAGGGTCGCCGCAGCTTCGAGGCCGATATAGCCCCCACCAATGATTACCGCTCGTCGCCCCGGGCCGATTGCGCTGCGCAGGCGGTCGACATCCGCAATGTCTTTGAGGTAATGCACACCGGTAAGATCTACGCCCGGCAGCGGCAATTGACGAGCGACGCTACCGGTGGCGAGCACCAAAGCGTCGTAAGGCAGACGATGACCATCCGCCAGCCTGACCGCTCGGTCGGTGCGATCGATAGCGGATACTTTGCAGCCGAGGTGCAGCCTGACGCGGTGTTCATCGAAAAAGGTTTGATGGCGGATGGTCAGGCGATCGAGACCCAGTTCGCCCGCCAGATACTTTTTGGATAGGGGTGGCCGCTGGTATGGCAGGTGCGGCTCGTCGCCCACGAGGTCGATCTGTCCCTGGAAACCCTTTTTGCGCAGGGTTTCGATGCACTGTGCCGAGGCTTGCCCCGCACCCACCAAAACCACTCGATCAGTCATGGCGTGAGGATAGGGCCGAAAGCCGAGGCGCACCACTCACGGGCGCCGCTACGACCGCACTGCGCCAGAATGGTGCGCAATCGGCTGCGTTGGCCCACCACAGGGGCGCAAAACCGACTTCAGTTGGGCCTCGCGAGCGTGGCATGGAAGGTGCAATACTTTACGCTGCATTAGCGCCTTGCATCGGGAGTACACAACATGAAACTCGTCACTGCCATCATCAAGCCCTTCAAGCTCGACGACGTCCGCGCCGCGTTGTCGGACATTGGCGTCTCGGGCATGACCGTCACCGAGGTCAAAGGCTTCGGTCGCCAGCGCGGTCATACCGAACTTTATCGTGGCGCAGAATATGTGGTGGATTTCGTCCCCAAAACTCGCATCGAGGTTGCCGTTCGCAGTGACCTCGTCGATCAGGTTACTGAAGCCATCGTCAAGGCTGCAAAGACCGGCAAAGTGGGTGACGGCAAGATCTTCATCACCGAGATCGGCCGCGTCATTCGCATCCGTACCGGCGAGACCGACGAGTCGGCGCTCTGAGTTAATACCGGCTTATTCAGCCATGGCGAAGGCCATCCGTATTTATCGGGCCGGCGGACCCGAAGAAATGCGCTACGGAGATCTCGAAACTGCCGCGCCTGCCGAGGGCGAAGTGCAGTTGCGTCATACCGCCATTGGTCTTAACTACATCGACGTTTACGATCGCACCGGACTCTATCCGATGCCCTTGCCGGGCAGTCTCGGCCGCGAGGCTGCCGGGGTCATCACTGCCGTCGGCCGCAAGGTCATAGATTTCCGACCGGGTGATCGTGTGGCCTATGTGCACACCGTGCCTGGCAGTTATTGCGAGCTGCGCAATCTGCCAGCCTCGCGACTCGTCAAGTTGCCGCGCGGTGTGGGCGATGAGCAGGCGGCAGCGCTAATGCTCAAGGGCCTCACCGCCGAATATCTGCTGCGGCGCACCTACCGAGTGCAAAGCGGTGACTGGATTTTGGTGTATGCCGCCGTCGGCGGCGTCGGTATTATTCTTTGTCAATGGGCCAAAGCCTTGGGTGCCAAGGTAATTGGCGTAGTCGGCAGCGAGGCCAAGGAGGCACTCGCTAAAAAAAATGGCTGTAAACATGTGCTCGTCATGGGCCGCGACAAGATCGTTGAGTCGGTTCGTGCGCTCACAAAGGGCACGGGCGTCAAGGTCGCCTACGACTCAGTCGGTAAAGATACCTTCATGGATTCGCTAGACTGCCTTGCACCGCTCGGCATGATGGTGACCTACGGTAATGCCTCGGGACCACCGCCTGCGATCTCGCCGCTCGAGCTGTCGAAGCGCGGCTCGTTGTTTCTGACGCGACCATCGCTCTTTGCCTATATCGCGCAGCGAGCGGATCTCGATGTGGCGGCTAAAGCCTTGTTCAGTGCACTGTCGTCAAAGAAATTTAAGCTGTATATAGGCCAGCGCTATGCGCTCGCCGATGCTGCCCAGGCGCATCGTGACCTCGAAGCCCGCAAAACCATGGGCTCGATCTTGCTCATTCCTTGAGAGAGCTCATTCGCGGAGAAAAATCCACTCGGGCGGGTCGGGTACCACCGAGCTGCGGCCGCCTGCTGCTGGGAGTTTGTTGTCGTTGACCACGAGGAGTTCGTGGGTCGCCGTCGGCCACATTGCCTCGGTAGTTAAAAATGGAAAACGAAACGTTTCCGTGCCACCAGCAATTTTTTTTGGATTGGAGATTTTCAGCAGATTGACGGCAAGGGTTTTCTCCGGCAAACGTGCCAGATGAATGCGAAAGATTTTTTTAACGCCGTCGCCGGCCCTTGCAGTGCATCACGTTCAATGACGAGGTAACTATCAGGGCCGCTGAACGGATCGCGGACGATCTCGGAGACGACGTGATCCGCGCTGTCTAGCGGATAGAGCCACTTGCGACCGGTCCAGGCGCGAAGTGCGAGGTCATATTCGAGCAGGCGAACGATGGCGCTGAGATCGCCGGGAATTAGTCCTTCGAGCATGGCGATAAGCGTATTCGGACGCAGCCCGCGGGCCAGCCCCTCGAAACCTTTCGAAGCTCCGAGACGTGCGACTTTGCCGCTGTTGACCACCTCGGGATGCGCAGCTGAACGCAGCACGCTGCCGCCGGGCATGAGTTCCACCGGCCCTTCAAGTAGCCGCCCATCGGCGTCGAAATGCAGCAGCCAGGGCCCGTGCTCATCGCCGATCCAGAAGCTGCCATCGTCGATCGCCACCAAAGACTCCGGGTCGGCATCGGCGCCCGTGAGTGGTCGATCGGGGTCGGTGCTGAGCGTGAGCGGCCAAGGAAAGTGACGGTCGGGGTCACGCAGAGTAATGCGCTGTACGACGGTGACGGTTGGCGCAGTCTTCTTTGGCTTTAGTCGCGTGCGGCGTTCGGGCCTCGCCGGTATGCGCACGGGCTCGGTTCTGATTCGATAAATCGCCAGACGGTAATCACCGCTATTGGCGCGGCTGCCAAAGCCGTTATCCGACAGCGCCCACCACTCGGTGGGTGTGTTGGCCTTGGCTGGAGTATTGGTCGGTAATTTCTTTGTAGGGGCGCGCTTTAACGTCTTACTCACCACTGGCGCGATCGCGCTTATTCCCTGGATGGGCTGCGCTTCGAATCGCGGGATGGTGAGTTTACGGCCGTCTTCCGCGTAACCGCTGGAAGAGGGGGTTTCCGGTGCAAAGGTCCGCGCCGGCAAAATGGCGATGCCCGTCAGCGTGACATCTGCTTGCAACTCGTCGCCGAGCAGGCCGATAAGGCCGAGCGCAGCGAGCCCGAGAGTGCTCTGCGACCCGCTGCGACCGCCATCCGGGCGTTCACTCAGCCGATCGGTCCCTGACCCGGCTTGAGGACGCCGATCAGTGCCGAGATTGCTACGCCCGCCCAAATCAGCAGCACATAGGGCCGACAGTCCGCCATGCCGTCGATCATCTGGCGATCGCTCTCGGGCGTGGGCCCGGTGCTGGCGAGCGTCCGAAAGCCTTCGATGAAGGGTGGCAATTTCATGCGAATCATGAAGCCACAGAAGATCAGCGCGGCGAAGATCAAAAGTTTTACGGCGATCCATGGGTAGGGTCGGAGCGGTCCTGTCACCCAGTGGTAAGCCACTGACGCAAGGATCGCAAAGATCATGAACACGCGGAAACGCTTGTCCCAAGTGGCGAGGACCTTACCGAGGTCGGTACCTTCTTTAGTATGGATGGTGTGCACTACCCACACCCATACCGGACCTAGCGCGATGATGGAGATAGTTTGCCAAAGTGGATGCTCATAGCCCACGAACTCGGCGAGTACGCCACCGACGGTTAGCGTTAAGGCTAAGCAATAGCGCGGTAGCATATCGAGGTTGATGAATATTTTGAACGCTGCGAGCCGCGCATCTCGCGAGAGCGTGGTGTTGGTGACGAACTTACTGGAGTAGAACACGCCAGCATCGCCGCCCAGCCAATAAACAAACAACAAAATATGCAGATACTTTAGTACCCCGTGCGCGAGCCCGATGTCTTCCATATTTGCAGCTCCCCCCAATCTACCAAGCCCGTAGCCTATCAGAGCGGAGGATGCTTGCCCGGTCGGAAAGATCTTTCGAGCGCCGCAAGCTCACGGGCATTCCGGCCATAGGGGCCGGGCTTGGAAACGAGGCTACCGTCGTCGTCCCGATCGCCTGTCTAATAGTTTACCGGTACTGGCAGGGGCCGCGGCACCTGTACCGTGTGAGCCTCGCCACTCGCCACTGCGGCATCGAGTGCCATGCGATTCCAGTTCACCGGATCGGCCAGCAGCGGTTCTGTTAGTTCCAGCGGTCGCTCGGCACGGATGCAACCGAAATTGAAGGCGTATTTAATTTTTTTTAGAAAGATTTTTAGATAGTGTCATACAGATAGACGAGATGCAGATTCGGGGAGTTTATTTTGACCGCCTCCAGCGCATTAGTGGAATCCAGGTCTTGCCACAGCGTAAATGGGAAACGACGCACCGTAGAGGCTGAGAAATCGACACTCGCGGGATCGAGTAACTTGCCACTGCGATCGAGCACCTTTTGATTTCGCAC
Organism: Gammaproteobacteria bacterium; assembly: GCA_016874555.1. Lineage (GTDB taxonomy): Bacteria > Pseudomonadota > Gammaproteobacteria > Steroidobacterales > Steroidobacteraceae > UBA964. The sequence continues at coordinate 66,652 of VGTW01000002.1, forward strand.
TCGAGGACGCTGCGATCGCCCTTCCGCAACAGCTGTGGCGGTGAGAGCCGATGCTACTGCCATCAACCAGCTGCTTATCAGCCCGCACGCGAGACAAAGCACACAGCACGACGCGAGCGCGAGTCGACGCCCTGAGCGTTCTCGAATCGGGCTATTTGGCGATCTCGTCTAGAAAGGCACGGTACTGCGCGTCGGTCTCGCCCGCCATCCGATCGTCCAGTTCTTCCCGATATAAATAAAACAAGCGATCAAGAAATTTTTGCCTCCATACTTCACGCTCGGATTCGGTAGCGGCGTCGGGGACATGGCGCTCGAGCTCTTCGCGCAGAATCACGCCTTTGCTGGCAGCAACGCGCTCCATGGTGTCGATGCGCTGATAGAGCACGGCCATTTCCGTCGCCATCGCCATCATCATACCGTGCAGTCGGTCGATCTCGGCATCGTCGAGGAACTGCGGGCGCCGTCCTTTGACGCTTCGCTTTACTTTGATGTCCACGCCGCGGACAGCCGGCGGACGACTGCGTTCAGTCACGGCGTGTCACCAGTACTTGCCAGGCGTTGCCTGGTGCGAATTCCCCAGCCTGAAATTCGCGATCGTGACCTGCGGACGATCGATACGCCGAAGGCGCCATGCAGAGCTCAACGTTTTTAGCTAGAAAGCCTGCCTTTACACTTTCTTTGACCTGATCAACTTCGCGCATTGCACCCCAGTAGGGCTCGTTGTTGTAGTAGGTCTCGCAATCGAGCATGAACTGATTGAATTCATCCATCGCCCAGAACGGTGGCAGATCACCGTGCACGGCCATGCCGCCTGGGGCGAGCAGTCGATAGCACTCGCGCAAGATCGCGGGCAGCGCCTTACCCGAGGTCTCATGAAAAAGAATCGACGAGGTAATCAGATCGAAGTGTCCATCCGTAAAGCCGGTCTTTGCGGCATCTTGCTGCGAGAAGTGCACACGCTTGCCGAGCGACTCGGCGCGGGCGTGCGCGTAACGCAGCAAGGAAGGACCGATATCGATAGCGTGTACCTCTGCTTCCGGAAAAGCATCGACGAAGGGCAGGGTGCTGTGTCCCACGGTGCAGCCGAGATCAAGAATGCGTTTCGGCTTGAAATCCGGATAGCGATCGCGAACGAACTTGGCTACCGAGCCACCGATGTCATCGTTCATCGGCCCCATCATGCCGAGAGCGTATAAATAAACACCGCGATCGTAGAGCGCACCGACGGCGACATCACCCAGCCCGCCCTCACCGCCATAGCCGCCGGGCATGCAATGAATATCGACACCCACCGCATATTTGGGCAGCGGCAGTAATGGGTTCAGCGTCAATGTGCCCAAATATTTGCTATTGGCGGCGCGTGCGACCATCGCCGGCAGCTCACGCTCGACCGAGTCGAGCACGGTGTCCCACAATAGTTCCTGGCTGACGCGCTGCATCGAGGCGTAGGTGCGAAATAGCGGATGCTCCACCATCAGCTTGCGGATCTCGTGGCGATCGCGCGGGCTACGACCTTCACGTTTTTCGAACGCCGGCTTTACCTCATTGTGGTAGGCGGCATGTACGCCGGGGACGATGCCGCTCTGGATATATGCCTTGAAGCCGCGAATGAACTCCTGTCGCGCGAGCTCGTCGCGATCGGGTTTGACCAGCATGTCGTGCCGACCTTGCGGCACGGCGTAGAAAAAATTGCTTTGTTCACCCATGAGTCGACCTCCGCGATTCAGTCCAAGATCCCATTGTCCCGATTCTGGCATTTAGAATACGTCCGATGAAGCACGGACGCTTGACTCCAGATCCCATCACAGTCGGTTCGGCCCTGGTCGCTTGGCACGCAGCTAGCGGGCGGCATGATCTGCCGTGGCAAAAAGACCGTACACCTTACCGAGTGTGGATTTCCGAGATCATGCTGCAGCAGACACAGGTAATCACGGTCATTCCGTATTTCGAGCGTTTCATGTGGCGCTTTCCGGATGTGATCACGCTGGCCGACGCGCCCGTTGATGAAGTGCTACATCTTTGGACTGGGCTTGGGTATTACGCGCGAGCGCGTAATCTGCACGGGGCTGCACGCCGCGTGCGCGACGAGTTCAAAGGCGTCTTTCCACAAAGTTTTGCGCAGGTGGCGAGCTTGCCTGGGATCGGGCGTTCGACCGCGGGAGCCATCCTCGCGCTTGCGCTCGATCAGCGTCATCCCATTCTCGACGGCAACGTCAAGCGCGTGCTGACTCGTGCGTTCGGCATCGAAGGCAATCCTGCCGAGCGTGCGATCGAGCAGCAGCTGTGGCAACTCGCCGATGCTTGTACTCCTGCCGCGGGCGCTGCGACCTACACGCAGGCGATCATGGATCTGGGTGCGACGCTCTGCACGCGCCGTCGTCCCGCCTGCGCGCTATGTCCGCTCGACGAAAGTTGTAGCGCACGGCGTAGCGGTCGTCAGCATGAATTACCGACGCCAAAACCGTACAAGGCGGGCGCGTTGCGCCGGGTCGAGCGGCGTTTCATGCTGATTGCCGAAGACGCCACGGGTGCCGTGTTTCTCGAACGACGACCCGAGCGCGGCATCTGGGGTGGGCTGTGGTGCCTACCGGAATTCACGAGTGAGTCCGCCTGTCTGGTCTTCGTCCGCAATTATTTTCGGTGTGCAAAGCCTGCGATGTCGGAGCGTCTCGGCGTGGTCAACCATACCTTCACGCATTTCGATCTTGAGATTCAGCCGATCCGTTTTCGCGACTGCAGCTCGGCCGCCGTCATGGAGTCGCACCAGGTGCTCTGGTATAACGGGCGGCAATCCGCAGGCGCAGCCCGTATCGGCTTGCCCGCTCCCGTCAAGAAATTGCTTGACGGTCTAACTACAGGAAATTTTTGATATGACAGAAGTAAGCCCTGGAGTGCCGGCCGCGCGGATGGTGCAGTGTGTCGTTCTCAAATGCGAAGCGCCCGGTCTAGAGCGACCCGTCTATCCAGGCGAACTCGGTGCTCGCATCTGGAAAAATATTTCAAAGGAAGCATGGCAGCGTTGGGTCGTACACCAGACCATGCTGATTAATGAATATCGACTTGTGCCCATCGAGCCCAAAGCGCGAAAGTTTCTCGAGAGCGAGATGGAAAAATTCCTGTTCGGTGCAGGTGCAACCAAGCCAGAGGGTTACGTCGAGCCTGCAAAATAGTGATCTGGCTCGAGTTCATGGCAGTCACGCGATCGGCCGGCGTAGTGCTCGGCTTCACGGAGTTTGGCGGTGCGCCGGTTATGGCGCCGGTCTTCATGATGCTGATCGATCTGCTGACAGCAACCTCCATCACTCTCATGGCCAATACCGTAGTGGGATCCGCCAATTTTCGCTAAGCGGATGCTGAGATGGATTGGCGAATCGCAAAGCCCTTTGCCATCGTCGCTTGTCTCATCCCGCTGATCGGCATGTGGCTGGTGAGTAGTATCGATGGTGATCTCGTAAAACGTATCGTCGTTGTGATTATGCTGGTCGTGTCGGTCGCGCTCGCGCTGCATTGGAAGTTTCTTTTCTCGATCCGTAAGTCGATCTGCAACGCAGCACTGGGCGCATCGAGTGGCTCGCTATTCGGTGTTGGTGGGGTCGGCGGACCACCGGCCATCATCGGCATGCTGGTCGAAGAAATTCCGCCACGTATCACGCGTACAACTTTACTAACGTTTTTTTGATCGTGTAGACCTGCTCACTCGCGTGGGTGACGCTGGTAGGTGGCGTGACGACGAGGGGTGTGCTGCACGGAATCGCGATCGCGCCCGTGCCTTAATTTTGCAGTGCCGTCAGGTCACGGTTGCTGACTCCTCAGCGTGCGTGGATATAACGCGCCGCCCCGATCGCGGTACTCGTAGTAATCGCCGCCCACGGACCATTTCCCATCTAGAAATCAATGACTTGCGTGGCCCCGTGCTTGACGGCTGGGTCCCACCGCGGGTTTAATGATCATGGCTCTTCGTTCGGAGGGTGACTTGATCCGCGTGGCCAGATAGCTCAGTTGGTAGAGCAGCGGACTGAAAATCCGCGTGTCGTTGGTTCGATTCCGACTCTGGCCACCATTTTTCAAGCACTTAGCTCAACCAGTCACTCGAGTCGTAAGGCGTTTTTGTTTACGCCAGTGGCCCATTAGTGGACCGACTCGAGCTGCTGCGGGTCATGCACCTGACCTCGCCGAAAGACTAGCCGCTTGTGCAGTACCGCATCAAGAGCTCTCTCCAGAAGTTATCTCGCGGGTGACTGCTGCACTAAGGAATGTGAAACCGGGGTGAAACTTACAAGCGTCACGGGCTGACGCAGGCCCGAGCGAATTCTTAGATCACACCCCCCACCCCCCACCCCCCTTCAATCGGCAGGGGGGTGGGGGCGCTTTACAGGGGATCCCTTATTGCCTCGCTAGCGTTGCGGTTTTTGAGGCTTCGGCGGCGAC
>VGTW01000003.1 GCA_016874555.1 Gammaproteobacteria bacterium
TGTTTTAGGCGGCGGCATGGCGAATGTCGGCGAGCTCTACGAGCGGCTGCCGCCGCTTATTCGTCGCCATGTTTTCTCGGACGTCTGGGATTCGCGGGTCGTACCTGCGAAGTGGGGCGACTCATCTGGCGTGCGCGGGGCAGCGCGACTCTGGCAGCGTACAAAGTAATCGATCTGACAGCCCCGAGCTTCGTTCGAATTTCTGTTTGCAAGCCTCGAGCAGGGTTTGCGGATCACCCCAGATTTCCACATCGTTCCGGGCTCGACTGACTGCGGTATAGAGCAACTCTCGTGTCATAAGCGGATTTGAAGCCTGCGGGAGTATCATGAGAACGCGGTCGAACTCCGAGCCTTGACTGCGGTGTACCGTGAGCGCATATGCCGATTCATGGGGCGGGAGCCTGAGTGCCGACACGGTACGCAGCGCTCCATCAAACGACGGAAAAAATACCTGCATGATCGCACTCTGCGGATCGCGCACCATGATTCCACCATCTCCGTTGTAGAGCTGCAGGTCGTGATCATTACGGGTAAGCACAATCGGTCTGCGCTCCCGGGTATCAAGCAGTGCCTCGATGATTTCATTGATGGCGTCGACTCCGAACGGTCCGCGGCGTAGCGGGCAGAGGATACGACTGCGGCCAAGCCCCGCCAGCATCGCGGCCGGATCGGCCTCTGCCAGGGCTTTACGCAGGCTGCCGAGTGCTGCTGAATCGCGTAATGCATTAGTCAGTCGCGTGCGCTCGGGGAGGGGGCATAGCCGAATGTCGGCGTACTGCCCAGAGTTGAGAAGAACCAGCGCCTGCTCGCCATCGCCCTTGCGAATGGCGTTGCAAAGCAAGCCGATGCCGCTCTCTGCGCCGTAGCGATACTGCTTTTGCAGCGCAATCCGCGCAGCACCCAGCGTTGGACTCTGGCTTGCTGCATGGGCGATATCAGTGAGGACTGCACCGGCCTCTACCGAGGCCAGTTGATGAGGATCACCCACAAGTACGATTTCTGCAGCGGGGTTGAGGGCGGCAAACAGCTTCGCCATCAATGGCAGATCGACCATCGAAGCTTCATCGACGATCACGACATCGGCCGGCAACGGATGGTCGGCATTGTGCTTGAAGAATGCGGAGTCGTTGCGTGAGCCAAGCAGTCGGTGCAGGGTCGAGGCGGAGCGGGGCAGATGTGCACGTTGCTCGGCCGACAACTCGGCAAGAGTTTCCAGTTTCTCGAGTCTTTGTCGCAGACTCTCTTCCATGCGATGCGCGGCCTTGCCGGTGGGCGCGGCAAGCGCGATGACTGCCTGGGGATTGCGCGCGAGGACAGCGAGCAACTCATCGATGATGCGCGTGGTTTTTCCAGTGCCGGGCCCTCCCACGATGACCCGGAAACGCCCCGCCGCAACGCGCGCGAGTATATTTTTGGCAAGGCTACGCTCGTAGTCGTCGTAGCGATGCAAATACAGTCGACCGCTCGAATCGAGTACGAGCGGTAAAAAAGCCGGCTCACCGATCGCCACGACACCACTACGCTCGAGATCGTCTCGCCAGATCTCGAGATTCGGCCATGGCATGAGCTTCGCAATCGACGACTCCGATTCTTTGGGCGGTTGCGACAAATCGAGACAAACATTTCCCTGACGCAGCATCAGACTGGTGAGGGCTGTCGCGTATCCGATGAGCTGCGAGCCGGCGCGGGCACGAGCGGCGAGCTGCCTTGCCAAGTGTCGGTCGAGAGTCGAGAAACTCTCGTGTGCCAGAAATGACTCGAGATCAGCGTTCGTCATTGCCGCCATTTCCGAAAACTACATCGCCCAAGTTTTGCAGGAAGTTCTGCGTTGGTCTTGCGAAGTGCACGCCGCGCTCGACAACCGCAGGGTCGAGTCCCCGTACAAAGATGTAGAAGATGCCCCCGAAATGCTGCTCGTATTGGTAATCGGGCAGACGACTTGTCAAAAAACGCTGCAGCGCGAGTGCATATAGCCAAGACTGCAGATGATAGAAGTTGTCTGCCATGGCGCGATCGAGACGCTGCGGTGCGTAATCCTTGGTCGAATTGCCCAGCCAGTTGGATTTCCAGTCGGCGAGGTAATACCGCCCCTGATGCCGAAACACCAGATCCATAAAACCGCGTAAATAGCCATCGAGTGGATCGAACTGCAGACGTTCGATGGTGTTCGGCAGGCTGCTCGCGTTGTCGACTTTGCAGACGGTCGCGAGCTCACGGGTCGTAAAAGATCTGACCGGGTAGTAAAACTCTGCCTCGTTGATTCGATCATCTGGTCCGACTTCGGCGAGCCTGACTACACGATCTGCCGCTGGGAGCGGATGCTTCAGCAGCATCACAAGTTGTTCGCGGACGGCACCATGCAAGTCATCATCGAGCAAGAGCGGCGCGAAATATTGATCGACCAGGGAGTGCAGCGCGGCAGGCTGCCGAAAGTCGACGTACTCGAGCACTGCGTGCAGGGCAATACCGGTGGCAGCGCCACGCGGGAGCCTGAAAATAGGCGCGACATGCTGCTCTTGATTGTGTTCAAGAGGCGACGACGTCGGAAAATCGTCATGATCTTGCGCTCGTTCCTCGACGGCGCCAGAAACCAGGCGACTGAAGCTGCCCACCAAGAGTCCCTGTGCAAGGCTACGCTTAGGCTCGCGGACTGAAATCTCGGCGGTCTGCGCGCTGACCTCGGCAGTCGATGAGATCGAGGTCGACACCGTCATTTCCAAGCGTTGCCGACGGCACTCGCGGACGCCGATCTGTTGCGGATATCGTCTCGCAAGCTCGTGAGCCGTCGCGATGACTTCGCCACCCAGCACCGCCGCCACAGCAGATTTGGGCGGCAAGCTTTCTTTCGTCTCGGTGACGTAAAGATAACAACGCTGTACCGCGCGCGTCACGGCTGTATAGAGCAGGCGTAAGTCCTCACCCAATAACTCCGCTGCGGCAAGTGCCTTGTGACGCGAATCTGCTTCGTCACTGAGATCGAGAGTCATGCGAAAAGGTGCATGCTCTTCGTGAAACAAAACATCTTTTACATTCTTTGATGAGTTGTGGGATGGGCAAAACACCACCGGATATTCCAAGCCCTTGGCGTTGTGGATGGTAACGAGCCTGACGGCGTCGTCGTCTGTGTCGAGGCGCTGGATGTCCTGCTCTGCGCGAGTCCCTGGTTTTGCTTGCTGTGTACGAATCCAGGTCACGACTCCTGCCGGCGCCAAATGGTCGTGGTGTTCCGCGTCTTGCGCGAGTTCGCCGAGGTGTAACAGGTTCGTCAGCTTGCGCTCGCCGGCCCGCTGTGACACCAGGCGCCGTCGTAACCCTTCATTGACGATCAAGTCGCGAAACATCGACGCGAAACCACGTCGGTGCCAGCGGTCGCGCAAGCGCGAAAATGTGTCGACCCATCGCGTCCACTCTGCATCGTTCGACTCGAGGTGCAAGAGGGTGTCAGCGGTCATACCAAAGCAAGACGCCGTCAAGGCGGTACGCAGTACCCGCGGATTACCGGGTTCGAGAACAGCGTCCAGAATCCGCAGCAACTCGTCTGTCTCGGGAGAGTCGAATACGCTCTGCTGGGTTTGTCGGACTACTGGAATATTCATCGAGCGCAGCTTTTCTTCGATATTCGCAGCCTCGTGATGCGAGCGCACCAGCACGGCGATATCCGATGCCTGCAGTGCCCGCTCAGCCAGTCGATAGCCGCGCAGAAGTTCTCGAATTTCGAGTACGACATCACTAGCGATCGATTCGCGGGTCTCGTCGCTTTCGCTCACGGTCACCATGACTAGTGGCGCTGTCGATTTTTCATTGCGGCGCGCGAGTGCTTGTTTTGCGGCGCGCTCGCCGTTCCCATAAGCCGTCAAAAAGCGAATCTCCTCGGCGCGGAAACAGTTTTCCTGATGCGCGAACAGGTGATTCACCGCCTCCACCAACTCCACGCTCGAGCGATAGTTCGTTCTGAGGGTGCGAATCCGTGACGGATTCGACTGGCTCAGCGCTCGATGTACCCCGAGATACGTGAATAAATCGGCACCGCGAAATCCGTAGATGGATTGCTTCGGGTCTCCAATCAACATCAATATCTGCGGCGGCTGCGCGAACAGCTTACTGAAGATCTCGTATTGCAGCGGATCGGTATCCTGAAACTCGTCGATCAGCGCTGCTCGATACTGACTGCGGACCGCCTTTACCAGTGCATCTGCGTGCGCGCCACGAAGCGCGTCACGCGTCAGCGTCGGCATGTCATCGAAACTCATAACAGCACGAGCAGCTTTGAGTTTCGGCAGTGCGGATACAGCAAAACTCAGGAACTCATGCCGCAGTGCGGCGGTCCACGCGTGTCTAGCCTCGGTAAACCGACCGCAGAGATCGAAGAACGCGTCATCCGGGAAGCGCAGGCCTTTTTTGGTCTGGGCGATCAGACGTTTTGACTCTATGGCCTCCGAGCGCATTGCATCGATCGCTTGGATAGCGTCGGGGCTGATGACCGATGACTCACTCCACGCCGAAAGCGCCTGGCTGAACTTTCGTAGGCGGTCTTTGCCGAACCCTTTGCTCTTGTCCTTGCTGATCCCCGGATGATCAAATAGTTGCAGCAGTCGATCGCCTTCGCGCCGCCATCGGTTACGCAGATCTTCACCCACCGCCACCAGTATTTTCATCGCCTCTGCCGGGCTCAGCGTTTTGCTCGGCAGAATCTGCAGATCGGGATGCCGCGAAAGCTTTAGTAACAGTGATGCCCCGTCATCCGGCGTCAGCTCGGCGTACTGTGCGAGTGCCGCCACGAATGGATTTGTAAGATCTTGCTGCTGCTGCCAAAAATCATGCGCGACCTCGTACACCAGTTCGGTGGTATCGCGAATGACTTCGGCTTGGAAAGGCGCGTTACCCTCGAAAGCGTTATCACGCAGCAGTTTTTTACAGAATCCGTGGATCGTGGAGATCGTAGCCTCATCGAATGAGGCCAAGGCGAGGGCGATGCGCCTTCGGGCTACATCGGTTGAAACTCCCGCCAACTCGATGGCGCGGATCACGGGGTCTTTATGGGTCCTCGTCGCCAGTTCCTCATCCACTTGCATGAGTCGCGCACGGATGCGCTCACGCAGCTCCAGTGTTGCGGCTTCGGTGAAGGTCACGACCAAAATATTGCGCAGCACCAACTCCTCTATGGCGATGAGTCGGACGACGATTCCCGAGATGGTGTAGGTTTTGCCTGTGCCCGCACTCGCCTCAAGTAAAGTCACGCCTGATTGCAGCGCTGTTGTTCCGAGGTGGAATTCTTCGGATCCGCTCACGGTAGCTTTCCGTCAAGGTGTTCGGTCAGCGGCCTGAAGATATCGAGCGCGAGTTTCGCGAACTCGGTATCGAGTGGTGAAAATCCGGAAAAGACGAGTGCGTTCCAAGGATCATCCGCCTCGCCGGCGACACCCGCGTATGCGTTGCCTGACCATGCGCGCGCCGCAGCACGCAACGCGGTTTGAGTGTCGCCCCCGTTCTGCCCCAGGATCGAGCGTGCGTATGCGGAAGAACTCTCAGGGAAAAACGGCAGCGGTACCGTCAGACCACGCCAGTAGGTGGCGAGGAGCTCTTTAATCAAAGTTTGCGTTTGAGTTACCGATTTGGGGGGACGGAATTTACGGATTTCGCTGTTCCGATCGATGAGTACCGTTTCGGTGCCGGGTGCGATCAGGTTGACCAGCAAGTGCTCAATCCAGGCGGCGATAACATCTTTTGCCTTGAGATTCGCGCAGCGAAATCGACAGAGTCGACCCGCATAGAGACTATCTATTTCACCGGCTATGGTCCACGGATCGTTCTGCCAACGGAGTTGCAGTAGTGTACGAGCGGCGCCGTTGAGCTCAGAGCGGACGGTCTCGAGAAATACTGCGACCGCTCTTTCGATTTGATGTTCGGCAAGAACACCGAATGCACCTACAGGCAGGCGACCTCGTGCGCGCGCTATCTGATAGGTGGGCAAGTCGTTCGCCTTCAGCAGTGCATCGAGTCTGGCTTGCTGCAGGTTGTAAGTCTCGAGGCTGTCGAGTTCCAGAGGCTCATGGGATCTCAGCGGATTCGCTTCGCGCCGGATACGTACGCCGAGTCGCCATTCGCAGATTCTCCGCGCGGGATGCACAAAAAACTCGACCAGCTTCGATGGTGAAAGTCGACGCCAATCCTCCTCGGGGTCGGGTAAAGCTTCTTCGAAGAGTTTGTGTGCACGAGTGTCGCCGATGATGAGCACTCGCGCAGCCTGAGCATTATCTTTCGAAAAACTTTGCTCCGGTCCTTCTTCGAAGTAATAACGACTGAATGCTTGCAGTCGATGTCGTATCACCCGATGTCCGTGTCGATGAGGGTCTGCAGCAAAACCTCGATCGAGATAGTCGAGCAGCTCGGTGACCACTCCCGACGCTGGGGCCTGCGTGGCGTCACGCTGCGACTGGCCGACGTAGCTGATGCAAAGATGCTCGCGCGTACTGAGCAGTGCTTCCAGGAAAAGATAGCGATCATCGTCACGCAATGATCGATCACCCTTGCGCGGCTCGGTGGCCAGCAAATCAAAACTCGGTCGACTATCTTGCCGCGGAAAGTCGCTCTCGTTCATGCCAAGCAGGCAGACGACGCGGGCTGGAATCGCCCGCATGGGCTTCAGCGAGCAAAACGTGACGCGGCCATCGAGGAAGCCGCCGGCGACGGCGGTCTCATGCAGCCGATGGTCAAGACTCTCGATGATGACCTCGGCGGGAACCCGTTCATCGCGCTGCCAAGGATCACTGTCGGCCAGCGCGCTCAGCACGTCACGAAGGACATGCAGATCGACAGCAAAGTTTGTTTCGGTACCGAAAAGCCGCTGGATGGAGTGTAGCAAGGCGCGTCCCCATTGCGGCCGAGTTTTCGGCAGTCGCATCGCTTCGGCAATCTCGCGCAGACAGTCGAGCGCGATCAGCAAACGATCGAGGGTGTCGAGGTGGTCGCCCTCCATCTCGGTGTAGGGCAACAGTTCTGCGTATAGGCGCCGCCCTTCGCCATTCATGGCGTAACCGAGGATCCAAGTTGCTGTGCCGTGTGCCCAGGAAAATTCTGCGCTGCCTGCGAGGCCCAATCTTGCCCGGTGCGCGGCATCGAGGCCGCGGATGATGCCGCTGTCGTCAACCCAGCGTCGAATGCGCTCGAGATCAAGCGCTGTCAGTTCAAATCGGGTGCGGACCAGCTCGCTCTCAAGTACATCGAGAACGCGCGAATTCGCAAAATTCGAGATACCGAGTTCGATAACGCGCAGAAAAACATCTATGACCTTGCTGCGAGTACGCGATGACTGATCTGCCAGCGAGTAGGGGATGCGTGCCAAGTCACTTTCCGGTGTGTCAAAGACTGCACGGATGTAGGGCGCATGGGATTCGATATCGGGTGCCATCACCAGCACGTCACGTGGCTGCAGCGATGGATCATCCTGGAAGAGTCGCAGCAAATGATCGTGCAGTACTTCAATTTCGCGCAAGGCGCTATGGCAGGAGTGCACTTCGATCGAGCGGTCGTTTTCATCGATCGCTTCTCTGGTGTCATCCTGAGTTCGATCATGCAGCTCGAGTAAATCGTTCTGTAGCCGATCGAGAACACTTGTTGTGCAGGCGGGCACGAAAGTTTCGCTGGCCTGTTGGATTTCGCAGGCAAGCAATTGGTCGAGCAGGTCGCGGCCGAGCTTGCCGAAGGAGTTCGCCAGCGGATTTCCCTCGCGGGGAGCACTCGCGGCCGCACTCTTCAGTCGTTGTTTTTCGGTGACGAGGTCGCTCCAGTAATGATGGGTAGGCGACAGCACGTAAAAATCAAGGCGAGTTTTCAGCGCTGCTTTGTGCAACACGTCGAGAAAAGCGGGTGGCAAGGTACTCAGGCCAAAAATACTGAGTTGGCGAGGAAGTGCGACGTTCTCGAGCTCGGTATCGGTGAGCTCGATCACGGCGGCATGCAGATCGACGAAAGATTCGTCGTTTCCGAGGTCTTTGCGCAACGTTCGCCACAAGTGTCCTTGCCAGCCGCCTGCGGCAGCATCGTCATTCCAGCCGCGCAGTATCTGTGGCCGATAAACTTGATACTGATCGAACAGGCTGGCGACCCGACGCGCGAGCTCGAATCGGCGCTGCGCTGTCCCACCCTGCAAGTAAGCAGCGACCAGCTCAAAATTTTCGCTGCTCATGAATTCGGGCAGACGGTCGTACAGCCACCAGGTCATAGCGTCGCGCCCATAGCGGACCGAGCAACGTCGCTGGCCACCGAGCATCGCTGCAGCGAGCTCATCAACCATGCCACGCAGAAAAGGGAACTTGAGCCCCATCGCGAGACCGCTGCGGCTGGCGATTTGCATCGAGAGCCACCGAGCGGTGTCGGCACTCGAGACCACCACGGCCTGTGGTGTCATCGGGTCGACGGGTGTTGCCCCTAGGCCGAGGGTAAGCTGCTCCGCCAGACTCTCGAGCCGGTTCGAGAGGTGGAGGAAGAGATGGGAATTGCGTGCCGTAGCCATGAGGTAGCGGATAGTATCCCGCAGGTCAGGCTCAATGTTTGAGCTCGTCGAGAAGCTGCTCCACGAGGAAACTCATGACCCGCTTGCCCGCAAGATTTTCTGCGGTTGCCGTTGGCCTGTTATGGGCGCTGTCGACGTCCGCGAGCGCAGCGCCCGATGCGCCGGCCGCACAACCCCTATCGGCCAGCGAATTTCGCGCGGTTTTACAAAAGCAGCAAGGCAAGGTCCTGGTGGTGAACTTCTGGGCGACGTGGTGTGTGCCGTGTTTGCGTGAAGTCCCTGATCTGCTGAAGCTCGAGTCCGAATTTGGCTCGAGGGGCGTCAAGCTGATCGGGGTGGCGGTTGACGACCCTGCTCCTCAAGCCGCACAGGTCGAGCAATTCCGTCGCAAATATTTTCCAACCTTTCTGACTTACGCTCGGGTTGGCCCCGAGATGGATGAGTTGGCGAGCGTGATCGATCCGACGTGGAACGAGGTCGTGCCGACGACCTACATCATCGATCGGCGTGGCAAGGCTGTTGCACGCATTCAGGGTAAGAAAAGTCTGGATGAGTTCCGCGCCACGTTGGAGAAGGCGCTCTAAGTTTGCACGACTTGTTCGTCAAAGAAAATCGATAGTCGTCGTCAACTCTTTGAGTATCCGCGCGCTCTTGACCGTGAATTTCATTGCGGGTGTGCCACCGGGCGGGACGGTTGCTGTCGGATCGTATTCGCTGCGTGTCGGGTCAGCGTCTACATCGGCCTGACAAGTGGCTGCGACGGTGTAGTCTCCGGCAGCCGGAAACTGGAACGAGTGGTTGACCGGTGCCCCCGGGGCTGCGGGCGTCAATGGCTGATAGATCAGCGGATCGACGCCATGGGTAGCTACGCCGTCCATATCATCTGGCGTCACGCTGCTGCCCTCATGGACGTACACGCCCCGGCTTGCAGTTCGCGACGGTCGTCTGTTGCGCGAGCGCGAGTGCGGCAATATCCACGGTCCCCTTGAGCGCCCCGACTTCGAGCAGGTCGACCAGGCGCAGGCTGGGTTTGAGAATCCAGTTAGGACTCTGCCCTGGCGGGGCCACGACAGATTTACGCAGGTCAAAGTCGATCATCAGTCGAGTGGTTGCGCGTTGCGCTACCACGAAAGGTTTGGACAGTTTCAGCCCTGTTTCCGCGCCACTGGGAATATAAAGGGGGAACTGGCGGCCATCCCGCAACTTGATGTACGAGCCACTCTGTAAATTTTCTTCGGCAGTGATTCGTAATCGCAACCATTGATAGTTGCCGGGCAGTACGGCTTGGTTATCGAGCAGATTGAAGCTGGCAACGTCCCGATAGCGCAGCAGGTCGATGCGCTTCGGGGTATCGAAGTTGATGGTGATAGTGCTCTCAGGACTGCGCTGCAGCTCAACTCCAGTCACCACCACGACGATCTCTGCCGCGTCGTCGCCCGGGGCGTCGGTGATCCCGAGGGTGACGAATCCACTGTCCGGGGCTATCGATGTCGAATTGGCACCGTTGCTACTGCCGTCGCTGCAGCCGGCGCTCGCCAGCAGCAGAACCATGCACAAGGCACTGAACAGGATTGCGGGTGACCATCGCGATGACATATTTAGCATGCCGACAGCCTAGAAGGGCGCTCAATCGGCTGACTGAACGGTTCGATACCGATATCAAAGGTGGCACGCGCACGGGCGTTCGAGATTCACGTTCGGCGTTTTCGCCTGCGATAACTCCTCGTTGGTTTATAGTAGGGATGTCCGAAAAGGCCGGGGTTTTCCATGAACGAGACGGTCAAATACCGTCCGGGTGAAGTGCTTTTCAAAGAGGGTGATGTGGGTGGCGACTTGTACGTCATTCGCAGTGGGCGTGTGCGCGTTTATCGAGAACGGAACAATCTCGAGGTCATGTTCGCCGACGTCGGCCCCGGAGAAGTCTTCGGCACGATGACCTTGCTGAACAACGAGCCTCGAACCGCCAGCGTTCGCGCCCTCGAGCCGGTCGAGGCCGTCGTCATGAGTGCTTCGGTATTCGCCAGCAACATCAAAGACTTGCCCAAATGGGTAGTTGCCGTTCTCAAAGATTTGGCGGCCCGCGTCGAAAATGCCAACGAAATGCTCGTGCAGGCCTCGCTGCAGGACAAGCGTCTGCGCTATGAACTCAGCAACGCCTTTCATCATTTGGGCCAGCTTGCGCATTTGGTTGCGTTCGTGATACGCCGGTCGACGGGTATAGATGATGACAGTAAATTCACGCCCTTCAAGGACGTGATCGCGCAAGCCGAGCCTATGCTCAATTTGCGCTATGAGTATCTGGCGCAGTTGTGATCGGTGATCGCCGCGTCGGGTGTCGTCAAAGAGGCAGCCAACTACAAGTATGGTGTCGTTTTGCGTGATCCTTATCCGCGAATGCTCGAGGCGCTTGGCGATTACGCCTATCAGGTCGCGCGTAAAGGAATCGACGATGAAGATCTATCGAGGAAAGTCGTGGAGTCGGCTGCCGAATCTCGACGAGCGATCTTCGAGAAAAATTGTCTTAGCGTACTTGACGCCGAGATCAAGGCGTCTGTAACCAGCAAGGTTTACCGGTGAGCGAATCGCGCGATCAGGCGAGTATCTATCCGAATCTGCTTGCGCCGCTGGATCTCGGCTTCACCACGCTGCGAAACCGCGTGGTTATGGGCTCGATGCATACCGGGCTCGAAGATCGCGCCGAGCATCTGCCGCGACTCGCCGAATACTTCGCGGCGCGGGCACGTGGCGGTGTTGGTTTGATGGTCACGGGCGGCTATGCACCCAACGTCGAAGGCTGGTTGAGCCCGTTTGCCTCGCGACTCGCCACCCGCAAGGCCGCAGTGCAACATCAAAGAATTACGGATGCAGTACATGCCGAGGGTGGACGGATCGCGCTGCAAATCCTGCACGCAGGCCGCTATGGCTATCACCCCCTCTCGGTTGCGCCCTCACGAATACGCTCGCCGATCACGCCCTTCACGCCGCGGGCGCTGACTGCGGGCGGTGTCGAGCGACAGATCCGCGCCTTCGTGCGCTGCGCTCGGCTGGCGCGTGAGGCTGGCTACGACGGCGTCGAGGTGATGGGTTCGGAGGGCTATTTCATCAATGAATTTCTAGTCGCAGCGACCAATAGACGCACCGATCAGTGGGGTGGAGGTCTCGAAAATCGGATGCGCCTGCCCGTCGAGATCGTGACGCGAATTCGCGAGGCGGTCGGTCGCGACTTCATCATCATCTATCGACTCTCGATTATCGATCTCATCCCCGAAGGCCAATCTTGGGACGAGGTGGTGCAGCTTGCCAAATCGGTCGAGCGTGCCGGTGCAAGCATCATCAACTCGGGGATCGGTTGGCACGAGGCGCGCATTCCCACCATTGCCACTTCCGTTCCGCGCGCGGCGTTCACTTGGGTGACGCGCAAGCTCAGGAGTGAACTCGCGATACCGCTGTGCGCCAGTAATCGGATCAACACGCCGGAGGTAGCGGAGCGTGTGCTCGCCGAAGGCGATGCTGATCTGATCTCCATGGCGCGACCGCTGCTGGCCGATCCCGACTTCGTGCGTAAAGCGAGCGAGGGTCGCGCACGCAGCATCAATACCTGCATTGCCTGCAACCAGGCCTGTCTCGACCACACTTTCTCGCGGCAGATAGCAAGTTGTCTCGTCAATCCCTATGCCTGCCACGAAACCGAAATCAACAAAAAACCGGCAGCAAGCAGCAAGCGCATCGCCGTCGTGGGCGCAGGCCCTGCGGGGCTGGCTGCGGCCACGACGCTTGCCGAGCGCGGGCATCAGGTCACGCTGTTCGAGGCAGATACGCGCATTGGTGGTCAGTTCAATCTCGCCAAGCGTATTCCTGGCAAAGAAGAATTCGACGAAACACTACGTTACTTTACGGAGCGACTGCGCGAAACCGGCGTCGATGTAAAACTTGGCCGTGCGGTCTCGGCAGACGATATTGTTGCTGCGGGCTTCGACGAAGTGATCATCGCGAGCGGTGTGACACCTCGCGATCCAAAGATTTCCGGGCAATCGCACCCGTCGGTTATGAGCTATTTCGATGTGCTGACCGGTCGGCGCAGCGTTGGTGCACGAGTCGCGATTCTGGGTGCGGGCGGTATCGGTTTCGACGTCGCCGAATTTCTGGTGCACGAGGGGCATTCGACGACGCTCGATCTGTCTGCATGGCGACGTGAGTGGGGCGTCACCGACCCCGCGCTCGCGCGCGGTGGATTGACCACTCCGCTACCCGCGCTACCGGCGCGCGAGGTGTATTTGTTGCAGCGCAAGGCGGGGCGACCCGGCGCGAGTCTAGGCAAAACCACGGGCTGGATTCACCGCGCTGCACTCAAAATGAAGCGTGTACAGATGCTGCCAGGCGTCAAATACCAGCATATCGATGACGCGGGTCTGCACATCCTCGAGGGCGAGCAGCCGCGCACCCTCGTCGTAGACAACATCGTGCTGTGTACGGGCCAAGAACCCCGCAGAGATCTCGAGGCGCCGCTGCGTACTGCGGGGGTGTCGGTGCACCTCGTGGGTGGTGCCGATGTCGCCGCTGAGCTCGATGCCAAGCGCGCGATCCATCAGGCGACTTTGCTGGCGCTGACGCTTTAGGGCCCGCCACGCAGGCGAGGGACTGCCGGTCGGCCTGCCGACGGAGCGCTTTCGAGTATCATTTGCGCCCCGGGGTACGTTCTGCCCCGCAGCCAGTTTGACGAGGTCGACATGCCCCTGACGATAGGTGTCCTGCGGGAAACCTTTGCCGGTGAAAAGCGCGTGGCCGCAGCTCCCGAAGTGGTCGAAAAGCTGCTCAAGCTCGGCTTCGGTGTCTGCGTCGAGTCCGGTGCCGGCGAGGCCGCAAATTTCAGCGATGCTGCGTTTACCGCAGCAGGGGCAAGCATTGCTGCCAGCGCGAGTGAGCTGCTGGCCACGTCCGACATCGTGTTCAAGGTACGCGCCCCGTCTACGCAAGAAGTCGCAGCGATGCGACCGGGTACCACCTTGATCAGCTTCATCTGGCCGGCGCAGAACCCGGAACTCATGAAGCAGATGGCCGAGCGTCGTTTGACCGTGCTGGCCATGGACAGCGTGCCGCGAATTTCGCGTGCTCAAAAAATGGACGCGTTGTCGTCCATGGCCAATATTGCCGGCTATCGTGCTGTCATCGAGGCTGCGCATCACTTCGGGCGATTCTTTACCGGGCAGATCACCGCTGCGGGCAAGGTGCTACCGGCCAAAGTATTCGTCATCGGTGCGGGTGTGGCAGGCCTTGCGGCGCTCGGCGCTGCGGTCGGACTCGGCGCGATCGTTCGCGCCAACGATACGCGCCCGGAGGTCGGCGATCAGGTGAAGTCGATGGGTGCTGAATTCGTGCCCGTCGATTATCAGGAAGAAGGCAGCGGCGTTGGCGGCTATGCCAAAGTCATGAGCGAGGGCTTTCAGAAAGCGCAGCGCGATGTATTTGCCAAGCAGGCCAAGGACGTCGACATCATCATCACGACGGCGCTCATTCCCGGCAAGCCAGCCCCCAAATTGATCACGGCAGACATGGTTCGTTCGATGCGGCCGGGTAGCGTCATCGTCGATCTGGCCTCGGAGCAGGGCGGTAACTGCGAACTGACCGTGCCGGGCGAGGTCGTGGTGCGTGAGGGCGTGACGATCATCGGTTACACCGATTTGCCGAGCCGACTCTCGAAGCAGGCGTCGACGCTGTATGCCACCAATTTGCTGCGGCTTACCGAAGAACTCTGCAAGACCAAAGATGGCAACATCAACGTCAATTTTGAAGACGAGGCTATCCGCGGAGCGACGGTAATCAAGGAAGGCGGGGTAACTTGGCCGCCACCACCGCCGCGACTTTCAGCGGCTCCGCCACTGGCGAAGGCTGCTGCCGTCACGGCGCCTGCCGCAGCAAAGAAATCTTCCCATGGGCACGGCGGTGGCGGCGAGCCCATGTCGGGCCAGTCACTTGCCGGTGTCTTTGCCGTAGGCGCTGCGCTTTTCTGGTTGATTGGTGCTTATGCGCCCGCCTCGTTCCTCGGTCACTTCACGGTCTTTGTGCTGGCCTGTTTCATTGGCTACATGGTGATCTGGAACGTTACGCCATCGCTGCATACGCCATTGATGAGCGTGACCAACGCCATTTCCAGCATCATTGCCGTTGGCGCCATCGTGCAGGTCGCGCCACCCTTGAGCGAGGGGGTGACTGATCGACCCGATGCGCTGATTTTAGGTCTTGCCGTAGCGGCGCTTGCGCTGACGGCGATCAACATGTTCGGCGGCTTCGCCGTGACTCGTCGCATGCTCGCGATGTTCCGCAAGTAAGAGGCTGCCGACATGTCCGAAAATCTCGCTACTGTTGCTTATCTCGGCGCCGCCATTCTCTTCATCATGAGTCTCGGCGGTCTGTCGAATCCCGAGACCTCGCGGCGCGGCAATCTCTACGGCATGGTGGGCATGGCCCTCGCGGTTCTCGCCACTGTGCTTGGTCCGCGGGTCGATCTGGGTGCGGGACTGCCGTGGATCGTCGGCGCCTTGGCCATTGGTGCTGCCATCGGTTTGTATGCGGCGCGTACCGTGCAGATGACGCAGATGCCCGAGCTCGTTGCCTTGATGCACAGCCTCGTGGGCCTCGCCGCTTGCTTTGTCGGCTTCGCGAGTTACGTCGACACCTCGATCGTCTACGAGGGCGCCGAAAAAGCCATTCACGAAGTCGAGATTTACATCGGCATCCTGATCGGTGCTGTGACGTTCTCGGGCTCGGTCATCGCATTCGGCAAGCTGTCGGGCAAAATCAGCGGCAAACCGCTGCTATTGCCCGCGCGGCACTGGCTCAATCTTTTGGCCTTGCTGGTGGTGATCTGGCTTGGCGTGCAGTTTGTTGCAGCGCCGAGTATCGAGGCGGGGATGATGCCGCTACTCATCATGACGGTCATCGCGCTGCTCTTCGGCATACACATGGTAGTCGCCATTGGCGGTGCCGACATGCCGGTCGTGGTGTCGATGCTTAACAGCTATTCGGGTTGGGCTGCTGCGGCCACGGGCTTCATGCTGGCCAACGATTTGCTGATTGTCACCGGTGCGCTTGTCGGCTCATCGGGCGCCATCCTCTCCTACATCATGTGCCGCGCCATGAACCGCAACTTCGTCAGCGTCATTGCCGGTGGCTTCGGCACTACCGGCGGTACGACGCCTGCAGCCGCAAGCGGGGCGCAGCCCGCAGGCGAGGTGATATCGGTAAGCGCCAGCGAAACGGCGGAGATGCTGCGTTCGGCACGGAACGTCATCATCATTCCGGGTTATGGCATGGCGGTAGCGCAGGCGCAGCATACGGTCTACGAAATCACCAAACTGCTGCGCGAGAAAGGCGTGAACGTGCGCTTTGCCATTCATCCGGTCGCAGGGCGCATGCCTGGGCACATGAATGTGCTGCTCGCCGAAGCCAAAGTACCGTACGACATCGTGCTCGAGATGGACGAGATCAACGACGATTTCCCGGGTACCGACGTGTCGATCGTGATCGGCGCGAACGATATCGTGAATCCGGCCGCTGAAGATGATCCGACGAGCCCGATCGCCGGCATGCCCGTGTTGCAGGTCTGGAAGTCGAAAACTTCGATCGTGATGAAGCGCTCGATGGCTTCGGGTTATGCGGGCGTCGACAACCCGCTGTTCGTCAAGGACAACAACCGCATGCTCTTCGGCGATGCAAAGAAAATGCTCGATGAGGTACTGGTGGCGCTGAAGAGCTGAGAGGCGCCGATTTCGCGTTCGCTGCTAGTCGTAAAGCAATGCGCGTTGTCTTGCGATGGCGAACTCTTTGGTGTTCGACAGCCAGGAGTTTTCTATCGCGGCGATATCCATCCCGGCCTCGAGCTGTTGACGCAAGCTCAGACTTCCCCAGTGTGTGCCAATGGCCCGATCTTCGCGAAATACGATGCGTTCCGGATATAGCCTGCGTAGTGTGCTGAGGATCGCAACCGCCGAGCGCAATGGTCGGTAGGCCGACGGATGGGTAATGCGCAGGCGGACGCCCTGCATCGGCGCATCGCGATACTTGCCATAAAACGGCTTGTAGTGGATGGCCTGGAAAAGTACGCCCGGAAGCTGCAAGGCCTGCAGCGACTCTTCGAGCCGGGCGGCATCCAAAAACGTCGCGCCGATGATTTCAAACGGCATCGTTGAACCGACACCCTCGTTAATATCTTTGACCGTCGAGGCCACCATACCGGTAGTGGTGTACAGATAGGCTTGGGTTACCGAGGGAACATGGGGCGAGGTGATGCTCCAGATGAGGCCTGTGTCATCCCAGCTCATCGAGCGTCGCCAGCCGCGCATCGGCACCACACGCAGATCGCAGCCGATGCCGAGTTGGTCATTGAAATAGCGACCCACTTCGCCGAGCGTCATGCCATGCGTCACTGGCACCGGACCCCAGCCGATAAAGCTGCGGAAGCGATCTTCGACGAGCGTACCCTCAAAGTTCAGCCCACTCAGGGG
Organism: Gammaproteobacteria bacterium; assembly: GCA_016874555.1. Taxonomy (GTDB): domain Bacteria; phylum Pseudomonadota; class Gammaproteobacteria; order Steroidobacterales; family Steroidobacteraceae; genus UBA964. The sequence continues at coordinate 17,014 of VGTW01000003.1, forward strand.
ATTCGGCCGATCCAGGACCACGAGCGGAATACGCGTCGCAGCGCATGCATGCAGTGCTTCCCCAAGCGTTGAAATATACGTGTAGGTGCGCGAACCAATATCCTGAATATCGAAAAGAATCACTTCGACGCCAGCCAGCGCCGTCTTCGAGGGGCGCTTTTCTTTGCCATAGAGACTCACTACGGCGACGCCGGTCTTCGGATCACGCCCGTCAGCGATGGTTTCGCCAGCGGGAACTTCACCGCGGATGCCGTGCTCAGGACCAAACAGTCTGATCAAAGACAATCGCGAATCTCCGGCGAGCCGATCGACTGTCGGCACCAGGTTGCCGTCGACGCCAGACGGGTTGGTGATCAGTCCCACGCGCTTGCCCGCCACCAGTTCGAGATAAGGGCTGCCCGGCGCTAGTAGAACGTCGATTCCGAGTTCCACCTTGCGCTGCTCGGCCGATAGGCCTGGCAGCGAAGTCAGCAGTGACCAGACCAATAAGAAAGCGGCGGAGAGTTTCGAGCGGTGTTTCATCTGTACAAAATCATGCCTTGAAGTACCAGCGTCGTCGGTGTAGCCATTCTGCCACAAGCCAATAGACCAACAGTGTCACCACTGCAAACAGGAAAGAGCCAAGTCGGGGATCGGCTGACAACGGCGCAAAGAATTCGCGATGCAAGCGAGAGAGTAGCGTCACGTACTGCGGATTACCTGCCAGGTCAGTACTCTCTTCGAAGCGGATCAGTGCAAGGGTTCGCGGTACGAGGCCGGTGAGTGCGAAAATCAGCAGGGCATTGCGGCCAAACGCCTCACAGCCGCGCAGCAACGGTTCGATCAATAGATGCTGCCATCGCCATCGGTCTAGGCACTGCAGCAGCACGGCAATCGATAGCGTCGCCAGCCCCGTCGTCAACAGTGCGTAACTCGACGTCCAGAGTTTTTTGTTGATCGGCATCAGCTCGTGTGCGAATGAGCCGATTACGGCGGCAACTATGGCGATCAACAGCAGGTCGCGAACGAGGGATTTCGCTTGCTGACGTTGCAATAAAAAGTGGCCGACTGCGTAGCCGAGTAGCACCTGAGCGATGGCTGGAGTGGTACTTGCAAGCCCCTCGGGGTCGAAGGGCACACCTTCGCCGCGGTACAGGTGAGATTCACCGAGCAGCACTCGATCCAACGTGGTACCAAAGAAACCCTCGAGTGAATACGGGTCGACTCCATGGGCGAAAGCGACACACGCCCACCAATAGCCGATCAGCAAAAATGCGCTGCAAAACCAGGCGGCACGTACACCGCCGCTACGCACGATCAGAGCCGCGCACGCCCAGCACAGGGCGATCCGCTGTAAAACCCCCATGATGCGCAGCGTTTCGAACTCTTTGAACTGCAGGCTGCCATCCGCTCCCCACTTGACGAAGGGCCAGACATTGAGCAACAGACCGATACCGAATATCAGCAGCGTTCGACGTGTCCAGCGCTTCCAAAATTGGGTGTTGCTGGTGGTGCGCGTCGGGGTTAGTGCAATAGCGTTACCTACTGCAAACAAAAAAAATGGAAAAACCAGATCAGTGAGTGTCCACCCGTGCCAAGTCGCATGTGCAAGTGGCGGATAGAGACTCGCCCATGAGCCCGGATTATTCACGAGGATCATCAGGGCGACGGTCGCGCCGCGAAACACATCCAAAGTTCGGTTGCGATCGGTCATGGCGGGCGCTGATGTCGAAAAGTGACCGTGGGTCGGGCGAGAGTCCACCGCAAACGATATTGGCACCAAGCGATCCATTCGTCGACCCGCCTGCTTTGCTGCGGATCGGCTAGAGTGTCAGTGATGAGATTTTCGGTGGCACAGGTGGATGAGTTCTTTGCTCAAGGATGGACGGTCGTGGGGGGGCTGTTCAGCCTCGATGAGATGCGCACGGCCCGGGCGGCATTCGAGCGACTGTATGGCGCGGCGCAGGTTTTGCGTAGCACCCAAGACCATGAAGGCGCCTATTTCGTGCTCGAAGCCCCGCCCAAAGGCGAGGTCATCGTCAAGCGGGTTGTATGGGCCGGAGGCGCAGAGCCTGACCTGCTGGCGCTCGGCGCTGATCGGCGCTTGATCGAGCCCGCACTCGATCTGCTCGGCAGCGACCATTGCGAGCAACTGCTTTGCCAGGCGCATTTCAAGATGCCGCGGGATGGGGTCTCCTTCGATTGGCATCAGGATGTGCAGCACCGCGACAAGGGCCCGGGCACTTGGCGGGATCTCAACGGTCGCGGCTCCTACGTGCAGACCATCATGCTCATCGATGACATGACCGAGGCTAATGGTCCGTTGAAGTTCATTCCTCGCAGCGCGGTCCGCGGTAGCGATACGTTGCGCTTGTCTGCCGAGTCCTATGACTACAACATACCGATGGGTCGCACTGACACGCCAGCGTTCTTCGATGAGTCGCAAGCCGTGACTATCACCGGTCGTGCAGGAAGCGTTCTATTCTTTGGTCCTTACGCCATCCACGGCAGTATGGCGAACGAATCGGACGTTCCACGTCGCATACTCATCAACGGTTATGCGTATCCTGGTGCGAACGGTCGCGTCTATCCGGGCCGCGGCTCGGGACGGACCCTGCGCCGGTCGGCGGTCGCCTAGCGGGGCGATCTGACGTGGCTACCTAACGATTCTCTGAGGTACATCGGTCGTGGGCAGCAATTATTTTCATGTACTCGACTGGACGATGGTTGGGGCGTATTTCGCCCTCGTGACCTGGATCGGTCATCACGTCAAAGATTTACAGGGCAGCACACGCGAGTACTTCCTCGGTTCGCGCTCTTTGCCTTGGTATGCCGTGTCGATGTCGATCGTCGCCACCGCAGTGAGCGGCGTTACCTTCATCGGTGTGCCGGCGCTGGTATTCGCACAAGGCGGCGACTTTCGCTATCTGCAGTTCTGTTTGGCGGGGCTTATTTCCAAGACCATTCTCGGACACTTCATTTTGCCGCGTCTGTACGAAAAGAATTATGCGAGTCCCTACGACTTCATCCGCGATAAGCTCGGCCCGGTGTTCGGCAAACTGTCGGCGCTACTCTTTTTCATTGGTGCGGTGCTCGGTCAGGGTGTTCGAGTGTTTGCGGTCGCGCTCGTCCTCGAGTTGCTTACCGGCCTCGATTTTGCCGGTTGCGTCGCGCTCAGCGTAGGTGTGGCCGCGCTCAGCACCATGCTCGGCGGAATTCGCGCGGTGGTTTGGTCCGACGTGCTGCAGTTCTGCATGTTCGTCGCCGCCGGTTTAATGGCGATTCTTTTTGTTACGCAAACCTTTCCCGATGGCCTAACTGGCTTGTTGTCAGCTGCGGATTCTGCGGGCAAGACGCATGTCATCGAGTGGAGCACCGACCCGCGCGTCAACTTCACGCTTTGGGCCGGTGCCCTCGCGATGCCGTTCCAGAATCTTGCGGCCTACGGCACGGATCAGTTAAACACGCAGCGCATGCTGTGTTGTCGATCAGTACGCGAGGCGCGTATTGCGCTTTATGTCAGCAACTTCGGCGAGCTGGTGGTGGTGTTATTTTTGATGGTGGGCGTCGCCCTTTGGGGTTATTACAGCTTGAACGCGGTCGACCCGGCGTTTGCACCGCTGATCGCCGAAAACGTCGATCGTATTTTCCCGACATTTATTTTGTCCGAGATGCCGACTGGACTACGCGGATTCATGGTGGCAGCGCTGTTTGCGGCGGCAATGTCGAGCCCAGTGCTCTCGGCGCTTTCCGAGACCAGTATCACCATGTTTCACGCGGGGCATCGCAACGGGACGCTAGACGAGTCGAGGGCGGTGATACTGTCGCGCATTCTGGTGCTCGTTTGGGCGTTTGTTCTGGGTGGCTTCGCCTTGCTGCTGGTAGGCTCCGACGAACGGTTGATCCCGCTCGCTTTCGCCATGACGGCGTATACCTATGGTCCGATGCTCGGACTTTTTCTGCTCGCCTTGTGTGTCTCGCGCGAACGGATCCGTAATGCGCCGCTTGGTGTCGTGGTTTCACTCATCGGGGTCTTACTGGTCCACAACGCACAGTTTTTCGGGTTTACCAGTGACCGTGAGTTGGTGGCATTTCCTTGGCTATTTCCGCTCGGGGTAGCGCTTTGCGTGGGTTTCGCCCTCTTACCCATTGGAAGGGGACTCGGCTATCCTCCGCGTCATGAGTCACGGTAGGGTCACGCCGCAACTGCGGCATTGGATCGTCAAACAAATCGAAGCCGGCAAAAGCCCGGAGTCAGTGCTTGAATTAATGATTCGCAACGGCTGGCCGGAGGGCGCTGCGCTCGATGTAATCGAGCGCACGCTGCGGATGCGTGTGGCGCAAATCAAGTCCGTTGAAAACGCCGCTGCCCAGACGACCGACGCCAAGGGCCCGTCGCCGGCGCCCGAGGTTTAACAAATGCGCGCGTCCCGCGCAGATATAGATGCGCTACCGATCTTTCCGCTGATCGATCCGACGTTTCTCACCATTGACGAACATGCTGCTTTACTCGACTTCGCGGAGCGTAATGACGCCGCCTTCGGCATGCCTTATGCCGGCGATTATTGGAAAGGCCGGACGCTCACGCCCACGGATATCGACGATGAGCATATCCGCGGAATATTTCGCCAGACTCGCGATCGGGCTATCGCCAAACTCACCGCCGTGCTGACCGAGCAGCTTGGACCGCAGCCGCCGCTTTACTCAGACCTCATCAACTACGCGCGCTGGCCGCCCGGTTACGAGTTAGAACCGCATGCTGACAACGAAAATCCGCGTGCGGCTCCGCACCCTTATCCTTGGCGTGACTTCGCTACGGTCATTTACTTGAACGATGACTATGATGGCGGTGAGATCCACTTCCCGAATCTTGGGCTCGAGCTTAAGCCCCGACCGCGTATGCTAGTGGTGTTTCCAGGCACGATGTTTTTCCTGCATGGAGTACGTCGAGTGACACGCGGCATGCGACATACCATCGCGTCTTTCATTACTTTCGACGCTGACCATCGCTTCGAATTTTAAGCTGGAACGTGTTGTCATATGATCAAGGTCCCGGATAATACTATCGCTGCTATTCCCTATGACGATTTTTATCGTGGAAAGCACGCGCAGGTCTATTTCAATCTGCGTGGGCGTAATAAGCGCGACTGGTTCTCGCGTCATGCGTATTTTTGCCTGCCGCTGGTGATCGGTAATCAGTACGGGCTTGCTATGCGCTCCTTGTGGCGCGCAACCTTTCTTTGGAATGGCGGTCCGGACCCTGCGGATACCACAGTCAAAATACACAATAACGAAGACGAGATCCGTCATGGTAATCTGCAGACCATGGTCTCCAACTTCGGGCTTGGCATCGTCACTGTTCAGACGGCCTTCGCGTTGCGCACGCCGCCCGGCATCAACCTCATGACCTTACAGCCACCTAATTATTTCATTGATGGCTTGCAGAATATGACGGGTGTGGTCGAGACTGACAACCTACGCCGCGACTTCACCTTCAATCTCAAAATTACCCGCACGAATTTTCCGGTGGAGATTGAGGTGGGCGACGTCATCGCCGGTGTCTTGCCCACACCCCGCCAGTTTGTCGAAAACTTCGATATCGTCGATGGGTGTACTCTATTCACGCCTGAGCAGATCGCTGCCGAGCAGCAGGCAGCGCGTGACTTCGGTCGCGAACGTACCGAACGCGATCCGCTACGACCCGACGGCGTCGGTCGTCGATATCACAAAGGCGAAGATGTATACGGAAACAAATTCGTACACTCGCATCAAACGCGACTAAAGAACGGATCTGAACGTTGCGACGGCGACTAGCTACTATCAATAAACTTGATGGCGATTAGCTGCTGGCAGCCTTCGCCGAGTTCAGCTGCTCGCCCAGCCGAGTGAGCGTTTGACCGCGCGCGACCACTCGTGCATTCGTACAGCCGCCGCATCGCGGGACATCGTCGGCTCGAAGCGACGCTCTACGCGCCAGCGGGCCGCGATCTCGTCGGTCGATTTCCAGAAGCCGGTCGCGAGGCCCGCAAGATAGGCCGCGCCCAACGCCGTGGTCTCGGTCACAGTAGGTCGGATCACCGGCACGCCTAAAAGATCTGATTGAAACTGCATCAAAAAATCATTACGTGAGGCGCCGCCGTCTACCCGCAGTTCGTACAACGGTACCGCCGCATCTTCCTGCATGGCGAGTAACAACTCTGCACTCTGAAAGGCTATTGCTTCGAGCGCAGCACGGGCGATATGTCCGCGCGTCGTGCCGCGCGTGATGCCCGCGATCGAGCCGCGCGCGAACGGATCCCAATGCGGACTGCCGAGACCAGTGAACGCCGGAACTACGTAAACCCCACCATGATCGGCAACGCTGGTGGCCAACGCCTCGATTTCTTCGGCATGATTCACGAAGCCAAGACCGTCGCGCAACCATTGCACGACGGCACCGCCGATAAAAACGCTACCCTCCAAGGCATATTGCAGCGGTCCGCGCCGCTCGCCTGTGCCGGGCGTGCACGCGATAGTGGTGAGCAATCGATGATGCGAAGCAAGCGGTCGTGTTCCCGTATGCATCAGCATGAAACAGCCAGTACCATAGGTATTCTTTGCCATGCCAGGTTGCAGGCAAGCCTGCCCAAACAGCGCCGATTGCTGATCACCGGCAAGACCGGTGAAGGGTACTTCGGCATCGCCGACGGCGATCGTGATACCAGCGTCAAACGATGATGGTAGCACTCTTGGTAGCACAGCTCTCGGGATACGCAGCAAGTCGAGCATGCTCTCGTCCCACTCGCCGTCGAGATTGAGCAGTAACGTGCGGCTCGCGTTGGTGACATCGGTAATGTGGTATCTGCCATCCGACAGCTTCCAGGCGAGCCAACTGTCTATCGTGCCGAGGCACAGCTCGCCGCGCTCAGCCCGGACGCGTGCGTGCGGCACGTGATCCAATAGCCATGCGAATTTGGTACCCGAGAAATACGGATCGAGTAGTAAGCCAGTGCGCCGCGTGACTTCTGCCTCGTGTCCGGCGGCGCGTAGTGCGGAGCACGCCTCTGCGGTGCGGCGATCTTGCCAGACAATGGCCGGGGCAATGGGCAGGCCGGTCGCACGATCCCAAAGAACCGTTGTCTCGCGCTGATTGGTAATCCCGACTGCGGCAACGTCCCCGGGTTTCGCGGCCGCCTTTTTCAAAACGTCATCGATGGTTGCGCGCTGGGTGCTCCAGATCTCGAGTGCGTCATGTTCAACCCAGCCCGATTGCGGGAAATGCTGCGTGAACTCGCGAAGCGCCGTCGCGACGATATTACCAGCGTGATCGAAAAGAATGGAGCGTGAACTCGTCGTACCTTGATCGAGGGCGAGGATCCAGCGGCTCATGGATAAATTCCGTTCGTAACTTTTATAGATAGCATCGGCTTGCGCCGATGCTAACGCATCTCCACAATCGAAAATCTCCTGTTACACCTAGCCGCCGACCTTGCGAGGATTAAATCCTCATGGAAATCGAGGGCTAGCCCTACCGATCTCTCGACGCGCAGATCCAGAAAACGCTCGTCCGCTAAATCGTTGAGGGCGAGTGGCGACCGGCGAGGGGTGTTTCCGAGCGACTAGCACTTACGCTGAAGCTCGGGGTGAGTCCAGGGACTATACGCGAGGCGATGGACGCCCTCGAGACCACAAAACATCGCTCTTCGTCGAGGCAAGGGTACGTTCGTTGCCAAGCTCACGCAAGAGCAATCGGTACGTCGATTTTTTCGACAGTCACATCCTGCTGGCCGATGGATCGTGCGAACGAGTGGGAATAGCAGAGGGTGAAACGGCACAAGCGTTCGGGCTTCTACATCCTCGCACAAGCGTAATTCCATTCGATAGAGTCGTTACCTTGTTATTCCTGGGGGACGAAAACCCTCTATTTACAAAGACCTTGAAAGCCATCGGCAGAATCAAGTAGAGCTTCGCCAATGCATCCGAAATATGTGCTACATGCGAACTGTCTAGAGCGTTTTTTCGTTAAAATATCAGAAAGTAGCGCTTGAAAATGAGGGAGAAAACGTCACGATGTCGAGCCGATGTAAATCTCTAAAAATTTTTTGCAGTTTCAAATGAAAATAACTGGATACCGTAAAACCAAGGGTAGTCGTGCGCTCGTTGGAGCGCTATTGTTATGTGCGGTCTCCGCGCAAAGTATGGAGTCCGTGCAATCTCTCGTCGTCATTCTCGGTGATGGTACGTTAATGAGTTTTAGCTCGCTGCTTGTGTTGACAGGCCGCCCGACAGAAACACGATTCAACCCCGACTTATTCTGCGGATTCCCCCAAAGTCGAGTCTGACGTATCCTTCACCCGCCCAGTGGTGGGTGGAGGATGCAAGTGACTGGAAGTTCAGCTAGCACGGCGCCGGGATCGGTTTTTGAAGCGATTGTTTCCCGTAGTTCGACAAAAAAATTTGCTGATATACCTCTAGCTCGACACCAGATCGAAACGTTGTTGATAGCGGCGGCACGGGCGCCTGATCACGGCTTACTTGCGCCCTGGCGGTTCACGATCCTCGAAGGCAGTTCTCGCGGTGTCTTGGGCGATGCGATGAGTACGGCGTTATTGGAGAAGATGCCGGACGCCGACGCTGAGGCGCAGCAGCGCGAGGCTTCCAAGGCGTTCCGTTCACCGGTGCTCATTGTTGTTTCGGCGCTTCCGCAGCCGCATCCGAGAGTACCCGCGGTTGAGCAGCTCGTCGCAGTGGGCGCCGCCATTCAAAATCTTTGGATCGTTGCGCATTCGATGAACCTTGGAGCTGCCTGGAAGACCGGATCACACGCCTACAGTGCGACGGTGAAGCGGGCACTTAGCTTGGCAGAAGACGAGCAAATCCTCGGTTTTTTGCATGTGGGAGTCCCGCTTTCAAAGGCGGTTATTCGACCTGCTGACCTATCGGGTAAAGTACGTTGGCTTATAGATCGGCAGGAATAGCCACCTCTTACGTCAGCGGCGTCGTACTGACAATGACGCCATTCTCGTCCGCGTAGAGCCAGTCGCCGGGGTTAAATGTGACCCCGCCAAAGCTCACAACGACATCACGCTCGCCGGTACCCAGCTTGTTGGGCTGGGTCGGGCAGATCTCGAGCGCACGAACTGCAATCGGCATCTGCCCTACAACCTCCACATCGCGCACGGCGCCGTTGATGACGATGCCCGCCCAGCCGTTGTCGCGAAGCAGTGCCCCGAGCATATCGCCAAACAGCGCGCGTTCGAGCGAGCCACCACCATCGACGACCATGACGCGTCTGTCGCCGGAGGTGCCGAGAGTCGACTTGAGGAGTACGTTGTCTTCAAGGCAGCGAATGGTTGTAACCCGACCGTGGAATTTGCTCAGTAGCCCGAAGTGACGAAATCCAGGACGGAGAGTCTGGACTTTGCCGATATTCGCGTCGGAGAGGTCGCAGATGCTTGGAATCATGGTTGGCCTTCGTTGAGTGTGTTATCCATTCGTGATTCGATTAAACCGATCTCACGGGGGAGACTTGATGATACTGATTACGGGAGCGACTGGCCGTACCGGAGGCCACGCCGCAACGGAGCTGCTTGCCAGAGGGCCCGGCGTCAGAACTCCGGGAGGTAACCAAGGACACGGCGGCAATGCTCGCCGCGCTGGGAGTCGAACTGGCCTTTGGCGATGCGGGTGATACCGATAGCCTGCGCGCGGCGATGTGCGGGGTGAGTAAAGTCGCGGTCATCCTGCCGAATGGCGAAAACCAGCTGACTATGGAAAAGCGAATCTTCGATGTCGCCGTCGAGTGCGGTGCGTAACACCTTACTAAAGATTTCCTAGATGGAGTCTCTGTCGACAGCCAAGATATATACACATCGGATGCATTGGGACTCCGAGGGATTCATTCGGTCGAAGGGCGTGGCCTGGACGATGGTGCGACCTTGTTTTTTTCATGCGGAACTTCATGGCGAACGCTGTGACTATTAAGTCTAAACACCAATTATTTTATCCTTTTGGTGAGCACGGTGCTGCCGCCATGGCGGACTCGCGCGATACAGGATTCTTCGCGGCGCATTGTCTTTCGACCTTGGGATACGAAAACAAGAATCACGATATCACCAGCCCCGACATGCTGAGCTTTGATGAGGCTGCGAAGATTTTCAGTCGTGAACAAGGGCGACCGATTGCTCCCGAACAGCAAAATCCCGCTGAGCACAAGGCTTACCTCGGCAAGTTAATCGCAAGTAAATGTTATCTCGATGCGGTCTGCGAGATTTTCACCGAAATCGCGGCGCGCTATGTCGTTGAAACCACATCGACTTTTAGAGAAATCACCGGACATACGCTGCGTGATCTCGCGGGCTTCGTGCGCGAGATGCGGTCGGTGTTCACGCCCTGAGAGCGGACGGTCAATCGCGCATGCCCCGCAGTCACCTCGCTACTGTCGATACGGCCGATTTTGGCCTTGTATTGCGGGCTGCGCGTTTTGCGGCGTGGAAGCATCGGGATCAACGGCGTAAGGGTCGAGGACATCTGCCTTACATCAACCACCCGCTTGATCTTGCGGAGGTACTTTGGTTTGAGGGGGGAGTGCGGGATCCGGTGGTGCTCGCTGCCGCGCTGCTGCACGACACCATCGAAGATACGCAGACGTCGCTGCAAGAGCTTCAGGGTGAGTTTGGCGAGCAGGTTGCGCTTATCGTCATGGAGGTGACGGACGAGCGCTCGCTGCGTTGGCGAGCACGCAAGAAGTTACAGGTGTCCCGGGCGCGACTCGCTTCGCTGGCGGCGCGGCAAGTCAAACTCGCCGATAAGATCTGCAACTTGCGCAGCATAATTTCTGCGCCGCCTAACGGCTGGTCCATAGATCGGCAGCGTGCTTACTTCGATTGGGCCAAGGATGTGGTCGATCAGCTACGCGGCGCGAACGTGGAGTTGGAGATACGATTCGATCAGGTGCATAAAAAACGACCATAAAAAAGCCGTAAGCGCGAGCCCACACCCTTTCGATGTTGCGCAATGCCGCTTGTCGCGCGGCAGTGGTCAGGCGGCGTAGCGCTTCGCCATCGTTTCGAGCGGCAATACTTTTATAGATGACGCCTCGCCGGCGCAGCCGAACGCCTCGTAACGAGCAATGCAAATCTCCCGCGCTGCGAGCGTCGCTTCTTTCAAGTATTTTCGTGGATCGAATTCGGCTGGATCTCTCTTGAAGTGACGGCGGATGGCACCGGTCATGGCGAGCCGGATATCGGTGTCGATATTAATCTTGCGTACGCCGTGCTTGATGCCCTCGAGAATTTCTTCGACGGGTACGCCATAGGTTTCGGGTAGTTTGCCGCCGTTTTCGCGGATGACCTTCAGCCATTCTTGCGGCACTGATGACGACCCGTGCATGACGAGATGGGTGTTGGGGATCTTTCTGTTGATTTCGCGGATGCGCTGAATCGCGAGAATGTCACCGGTGGGTTTACGACTGAATTTATAGGCACCGTGCGAGGTGCCGATGGCAATGGCCAGGGCGTCAACACCAGTCTTGGCGACGAAGTCCGCGGCCTGATCGGGATCGGTGAGCAGTTGGTCGTGCGAAAGCCGGCCCTCGGCACCGTGGCCGTCCTCTTCGCCGGCCTTACCTGACTCAAGTGAGCCGAGGCAACCGAGCTCGCCTTCAACCGATACGCCGACAGCGTGGGCGATGCGCGTCACATGTCGCGTGACTTCGACGTTGTACTCGTACGATGCCGGTGTCTTGCCATCTTCTTTGAGCGAGCCGTCCATCATCACACTCGAGAAGCCCGAGCGGATCGACTGCACACACACCGAGGGGCTTGCGCCATGGTCTTGGTGCATCACGATCGGAATGTGCGGATAGCTCTCTATGGCGGCCTCGATGAGGTGACGCAGGAAGGGCTCGCCGGCGTACTTACGCGCACCCGCCGAGGCCTGCATGATCACCGGGCTGTCGGTCTTGTCGGCAGCCTGCATGATCGCCTGAACCTGCTCGAGGTTGTTGACGTTGAAGGCGGGGACTCCATAGCCGTGCTCGGCAGCGTGGTCGAGCAGCTGTCGCATCGAGATCATAGCCATTGCGTGTTCCTCTGCGAACTTTTTTGGAGCAGGATGGCCGATATTCTAGCGAAAGGATGTCGGCGGGTCAGGCGTATATCGGCAGTGGTTCGCTTGCGAACAAAGCGTCGACCTCGGACTGATCGGTGGCCCGTTCTGCTTTTTGAATCTGGTCAAGCTCAAGATACGGGGCGAGCCCCTGGATGAAATCGAGGCTGTAGCGGCGCAAAAAACTGCCGCGACGATACCCACGCCCAAGCCCGGGCGCACAGAAGTTTTGATGACGTCTGCATCGCGCGCCGCCAAGGCGATATCGGGTCGAGTCCCGCGGCAGCAAAGGCGTCGGGGAGTGAGGCGGGGCCCATCATATTTAAGACATTAGGTCACAAGCGGATCGGCCACAAGCTTGGCCAGCGTCGGTGTTTTGCTACGCGCGAGCGAATATTGCTCGGGCGCGATGACTCTGCGGTACCACTCGTAGCAAGGCGGCAAGATGCAGTGTTGCAACCGTTCACGAGCTCTGGTCGAGATGGCGATATCGACTTGCCCGGCCGTCAGCATGTCGGCGATTTGTTTGGAAGTCCCTTGCTGCAAATGCAGCTTCACCTTCGGATAGCGTTTGTAAAATGGTACGATTATCGAGGGCAGTACGTATCGCGCCTGCGTATGCGTGGTCTCGATCGACAACGAGCCCCGTTCGGGATAAAGGGCATCGAGAGACATCGCCCGGATGGCCTGGGTCTCGCGCAGCACGCGCTACGCACGCTTAGAGACCCGCTGACCCTTGGGGGTGGAGCCTCGTGAGGGCTTTGCCATCGCGCACAAAGAACTCTAGCCCGACCTCGTCCTCGAGGACTTTAAGTTGCCGGCTGACCAGTGACTGCGAGATGTGCGGCTTCTCGGCTGCCGCCGAGATGCTGAAGCCCGACTCGACGATCGTGACCAGATCGCGGAGCTGCGCGAGTTTCATTCAGGCAGACTCTGCGCGCGCTGCTGCGACAGTCCTTAGTCTTCGATTAAGAAGCTGCGCAGCTGCTCCGAGCGACTCGGATGACGCAACTTGCGCAAGGCCTTGGCTTCGATCTGACGAATACGCTCACGCGTGACGTCGAACTGCTTACCGACCTCTTCGAGAGTGTGGTCGGTGCTGAGATCGATACCGAAGCGCATCCGCAATACTTTGGCTTCGCGCGGCGTCAGTTGCGAGAGCACGGCATGAGTGGTCTCGCGCAGTGATTCGGCCGTAGCCTGGTCGATCGGCGAGTCTACCGAGGTGTCTTCAATGAAATCGCCTAGGTGCGAGTCTTCGTCATCGCCAATGGGTGTTTCCATCGAGATCGGTTCTTTGGCGATCTTGAGGACCTTACGAACCTTGTCTTCCGGCATCTCCATGCGCACAGCCAATTCTTCGGGCGTGGGCTCACGACCCATCTCTTGCAGCATTTGCCGCGAAATGCGGTTCAGCTTATTAATGGTTTCGATCATGTGCACCGGAATGCGGATGGTGCGCGCCTGGTCGGCAATCGAACGCGTGATGGCCTGGCGGATCCACCATGTGGCATAGGTCGAGAACTTGTAGCCGCGACGATATTCGAACTTGTCGACCGCCTTCATCAGGCCGATGTTGCCTTCCTGGATGAGGTCGAGGAACTGCAGTCCGCGGTTGGTGTATTTCTTTGCAATCGAGATCACGAGACGCAGGTTGGCCTCAACCATCTCTTTCTTGGCGCGCCGTGCCTTGGCCTCACCGATTGACACCTCGCGATTGATGTCCTTGATCTCGGAGATGGCGAGGTAGTGAATCCTCTCGATTTCGCCCAACAGCAACTGCTTCTTACGGATGTCGTCAGCAAAACGACCAAGCAGGGCCGACCACTTCTTCCCGGCCTTGGCATGCTTTGCGACCCAGCGGTCGTTGGTCTCGTTGTGTGGAAATGAGGCGATGAATTCTTTGCGCGGCATGCCGGCATCGCGAACAGCGATTACCATAACGTCGCGCTCGAGCTGGCGGATTTCATTGACGTGCGCGCGCAGATTGTCGATCAGCGCATCGAACATCTTCGGCGACAGCTTGAGCTCCATGAACTCGGCGGCGAGTTTCCTCCGGATCTTCTGTGTCTTCGGGTTTTCCATACCGACTTTGGCATAGGAATTAAGCATTGTTGCATACAGCTTTTGCATCGACGCAAAGCGCTTGGCTGTCTCGCCCGGATCGGGACCAGTGTCGACGGTCTCTTCACTATCGTCACTGGAGTCGGATTCTTCCTCGGACTCTGCAGGCGCCGCCGCTTCAACTTTAGACGGGCTGTGTGGCTGGGCGATGACGTCAGGGGCGTTTGGGTCGATGAAGCCGACGATGATGTCGGCGAGGCGACCGGTACCGGCCTTCACATTCTCGTATGCTCGGGAGATGAACCCGTACGTCGGCGGGTACAGCGAGATCTGCGTACGTACCGAGTCGAGACCTTCTTCGATGCGCTTGGCGATGCTGATTTCGCCCTCACGCGTCAGCAGTTCAACCGTGCCCATTTCGCGCATGTACATACGCACCGGATCGGTAGTGCGGCCCAATTCGGCATCGAGTGCGGCAAGCGCCGCCGCCGCCTCTTCGATAGCCTCTTCATCTGAGGGCGCGGTGGTCTCGGGCGCGAGGATGGACTCGCTCTCCGGTGCTTTTTCATACACCGGGATGCCCATTTCGTTGATAGTATTGATGACCTCTTCGATCTGTTCGGGATCGACGATTTCTGAAGGCAGGTAATCGTTGACCTGCGAGTAGGTGAGGTAGCTCTGCTCCTTGCCGAGCGCGATAAGTTGCTTGAGCTGTGACTGACGCTCCTCGGGCAGTGCGAGCGGGCGCCGCTCGGGCATAGCGAGGACCTTGCTGCCTTCTGTGTTAGCCCTTTTGGCTGCCTTGGACTTCGACGGCTTGGTTGCTGCTGCTGCGGGCGCTGCGGTGGCGGTCGCTGCAGGGGCTGCAGCGAGTGCTAGCGTCGACGGTGCGGCCGGTTTAGCCTCGAGCTTGCCGAATGTGGCTGGCTTAATCGGTGCAGCGGCTTTTGCAGTCGCAGCTGGCTTGGCCGGCGCAGCGGCCTTGGCGGCCGCCTTTCGGGCTGGCGCCTTGACCGGGGTGGACTTCGCTGCTACCGCGGCTTTTGCCGCCGGGGCCTTAACAACGGCGGCTGCAGGCTTCTGTACCGATTTGGAGGCAGCAGGCTTGGGGGATGCCGCGGGCCTCGGGGCGACTGCTTTGGCGGCCTTTGCCGCCGGCTTGGCAACAGGCTTGATCACCGGTGCCGCCTTGCGGGCGGCAGCTGGGCGCGCAGGTTTCTTGCCGAAAGTAGCCTTGCTTTTCTTTCTCATGGGGTGTTTATCGGGCGTTGCCCGTGCCGGAAGAAGCGAACCAGAAAATATACGCGAAAACGCTGTTTCTGACCAGCGCCGACCCGTCTCGTTAGCGGCGAGCGGGGCTGCTCGGACCGCCTGCGCGACTCGTCATCAGCTGTCGCAGTTCCGTGCGTTCGTCGGGTGACAGCCCCACAGACTTTTCGCGTTCTAGCAGCGCGTCAAAGCGTCGTCGCCGCTGTTCGTTGTGCATGCGTGCCAGGGCGTTGCGCAGCTCCTGCAAGGCCGCCTCTTCGCCAAGGATCAGCGACTCGATGGCCGCAAGACGCGCGAATCGCCCGGCCTCCGGGCGTTCGCGCCAGCGTTCGAGCAGCTGCCCGGTGCTCGCACAGGGTTGCTCGCGCAAATCGGCGATCAGCGCGCGGAGGATGTCGGCACCGGATTCATCGAGCCCCGAGAGCGTGGCGAGATCGGCCTCTTGCAGCCGAGCCGCCACCTTCGGGTGATGCACGAGCATCAGCACCGCTTGTCGCATCAGACCGCCGCGGCCCGCCGTCACCGACGATTTGCTGCCGCCGGTGCCGCCACGACCGCCCGCGTTTTGCAGCCGCGATGTGCTTGGCGCGCGCGGGCCACGGCTGGTTTCGATTGCCGCGTTCGCCCACAGATCACGCAGGCGCGAGGCAGGCAGGCGGATGGCCTCGGCGAGGCGCTCAACCAAAAGTTCCCGATAAACGCCCGCGGGGATTTTGCTGACGAGTGGCCGCGCGAGTTCCGCGAAGCGTGCGCGGCCGTCGGCATGAGCCAGATCAACATGCGTCGCGAGTTCTCGCACCAGATATTCCGAGAGCGGCAGCGCGCTATCGAGTCGCGCCTCTAAAGCCTCGCGACCCTCTTCACCGACTAAGGTATCGGGGTCGTGGCCATCGGGCAGGAACAAAAATTTGAGTTGCCGCCCTTCGCGAATCTCAGCCAAAGAATTGTTGAGCGCCCGCCAAGCCGCAGCACGCCCCGCACGATCGCCATCGAAGGCGAAGACCACTTCGCTCACCAGCCGAAAGGCGCGCTTCAAATGCTCAGGCGTGGTCGCGGTACCGAGCGTGGCCACGGCGTAGGAAATACCCGCCTGATGCAGGCGTACGACATCCATGTAGCCCTCGACCACCATCAGCCGGCGCAGCGGCGCACGGCTTTGTCGGACTTCGTACAGCCCGTACAACTCGCGGCCCTTGTGGAACAGCGTGGTTTCGGGGGAGTTGAGGTACTTGGGTTCGCCCTGCTCGATGATGCGGCCGCCGAAGGCGATCACCCGTCCGCGCGCGTCGCGAATCGGAAACATCACACGGTCGCGAAAGCGGTCGTAGTAGCGGTCGCCATCGCGACCGGCACTGCCCTCGCGCTCGATCACAAGGCCGCACGCGAGGAGCATTTCACGCTGTTTTGAATCACGAGCGAAACGATCGAGCGCGTCATTCCATGAATTGGCCGAATATCCGATACCAAACTTTTGAATGGTCTCGGCGGTCAGACCGCGCTCGAACAGGTAGTGCGAGGCGCGCGCGTCGGCCTTGAGTTTGCTCGCCCAGTACTTGGCGACTTCATCCATCAGTTTGGCGAGATCGCCTCCGTCGCGACTGCGACCGTCGTCGGCGCGGGCTTCGCGCGGCACTTCGACGCCGGCGCGCGCGGCCAGTTCTTCGACCGCTTCCGGAAAGCTCAGCCGGTCGTAGTTGATCAGGAAGCCAAGCGAGGTGCCGTGCGCGCCGCAGCCGAAGCAGTGATAGAACTGCTTGTCCGGGCTGACCCAGAACGACGGCGTTTTTTCATCGTGAAACGGGCAACAGGCGCGGAACTCGCGCCCTGCTTTCTTTAGCGGCACCCGCGCGCCGATGAGTTCGACGATGTCGGTACGACCGACCAGCTCGTCGATGAAATTCTGGGGAATGCGCCCGGAGTTGCGCCCGCTCATGGGCGACAAGGATACGGGGTTGGATCAGCCGCCGCCGAGCTTCGCTTTAATGAGAGCGCTGACGGCGCCCATATCGGCACGACCTGCGGCGCGGGTTTTGAGAAGGCCCATCACTTTGCCCATGTCTTTGATGTTGGAGGCGCCGGTTTCGGCGACCGCAGCAACAATCAGGGCTTCAAGTTCGGCGGATGAGAGTTGCTGCGGCAAGTAAGCCTGCAACTGCTTGATCTCGGTGGCTTCTTTTGCGACTAGATCCGCTCGGCCGCCAGCTTCGAACTGGCTGATGGCCTCTTTACGCTGCTTGATCATCTTTTCGATGGCCGCAAGCACCTGCGCATCGTCGAGCGTGATGCGCTCGTCAACTTCGCGCTGCTTAATCGCAGCCTGCAGCATACGAATATTCGCGAGACGCGCCTTGTCACCGGAGCGCATCGCGTCCTTCATATCCTGAGTGATGCGCTCTTTGAGCGACATCGTGGGCCTCTGCGGATCTGCGAGCTGAATCAGCGGGCGCGGGGCGCGCTGATGCGCGGCGAAGAGCGCTTCTGGTGCCGCTTCACGGCGGCCGCCTTTTTTCGCTTCCGCTCTTGCGTCGGCTTTTCGTAAAATTCGCGGCGGCGCAGCTCGGTAAGCACACCGGCTTTCTCGCAGGCGCGCTTGAAACGACGCAGGGCAGCGTCGAAATACTCATTTTCACGAACACGAACGCTCGGCATCGAAACCTCAACCCCTTTGATTAGTATGGTATTCCTATCGCGCCCTGCGGTAACAGGGGCGAGAATTCTAATGAGCCTCTGGGCAAAAGGCAAAATTCGGAATCATTCATGCGTATTTTGGCGATCGAATCTTCCTGCGACGAGTCGGCGGCGGCGGTGTATAAAACCGGTCGCGGCTTGCTCGCGCACGAGGTGTTCTCGCAAATCGATTTGCATCAAATATATGGTGGTGTCGTGCCCGAACTGGCGTCGCGCGATCACGTGCAACGCTTGCTGCCGATCGTCGAGCGCGTGCTGGCGCAGGCGGCGGGCGGGGATTCCGCGGCTAAAATAGACGGTATCGCTTACACCGCAGGACCTGGTCTCATCGGGGCGTTGCTCACGGGTGCTGCGCTCGCGCAAGCGCTTGGGCAGGCTTGGGGTGTGCCGACCATCGGCGTGCATCACCTCGAGGGCCACCTGCTTGCGCCCTTGCTCGAGCCCGAGCCGCCACCTTATCCGCATGTCGCGCTGTTGGTGTCGGGTGGACACACCATGCTAATCGAATGCGCGGGCATCGGTCGCTACACGCTGCTTGGTGAAACGCGTGACGATGCCGCAGGAGAAGCCTTTGACAAGAGCGCGAAATTGCTGGAATTGCCTTATCCGGGTGGTCCACATCTCGCGCGCTTGGCCGAGCGCGGTCGCGCAAAGCGACATGAATTTCCGCGCCCCATGCTCGATCGGCCCGGGCTCGAGTTTAGTTTCTCGGGGCTGAAGACAGCCGTGCTGCACGCGGTGCGTGCGCTGCCAGCGGAGGAGGGCGATCAGGAACGTGCCGACATCGCGCATGCGCTGCAAGAAGCGGTGGTCGACACCCTGGTGGCCAAGAGTTTGCGCGCCATGTCCGCGACGGGTCTCGATGCGCTCGTGGTTTCGGGTGGCGTGAGTGCCAATCGTCGTTTACGTGAACGGCTCGATGCAGCAGCGGCCCGGGCCGGCGTGCGCGTGTACTACCCGCGCCTCGAGTTTTGTACCGATAACGCAGCCATGATTGCGGTCGCGGGCGGGGCGCGGCTGAGCGCCGGTGAGCGTGACGGGATGGGAATTCGCGCGCGAGCGCAGTGGCCACTCGATACGCTGCGGCCGCCGGGCCAGCAGCGCGAGCCGGGTTACCGAGAGCAGGTCAAGCAGGAGTTTTGAGCAGATGACGAGCAAAAGAGGCGATACGATCTTCCTTCGCGGATTGGAGGTCGAGTGCATCATCGGTTTCATCGATTGGGAGCGCCGCATCAAGCAGCGCGTACAGATCGATTTAGAGCTGCCGGTCGACTGCGCGCGTGCCGCGGTCAACGACGATGTCGTCGATACGCTCGATTACAAGAGCGTCGCTAAGCGTGTCATCGGCTTCGTCGAGTCGTCCGAGTTCATGCTGGTCGAGACGATGGCGCATCGTATAGCGATGATACTTATCAAAGAATTCAGCATCGAGTGGGTTCGGCTCTCGGTGAATAAACCGGGTGCGATCCGTGGCTCGCGCGACGTGGGTGTCGCCATCGAGCGTACCCGTGCCGATCTCGCCGCTGCCTCGTGAGCGAGCGGTCGAGCAATCTGCAGGTTAGCGGTCTGCAGTGCATCGTCGCGTCATGACTCGGGTATACGTCGCTGCGGGCAGCAACGTCGATGCCGTGCGCAACCTGCGTTTGGCGGCGAAAGAGTTGCAGCGCTCTTACGGCAAGGTCGATTTCTCGTCGGCTTATCGTAATGCCGCCGTCGGTTTTGAGGGTGAGGATTTCATTAACTACGTTGTGGGGTTCGACACCCCGCGCAGTGTCGATGAGGTCATCAATGAATTGCAGCGCATCGAGGGTCTTTGCGGTCGCACGCGCGATGCACCGAAGTGGGCACCGCGCAGCATGGATCTCGACATCCTGTTGTACGGCGATCTCATCACCGATCGGCCGGGTCTCGTGCTGCCACGGCCGGATCTTTTGCGCCGGCCATACATGTTGGGGCCGCTGGCTGAGATCGCGGGCGAGATTGTGCATCTGACGGTGGGCGAAACCATCGCGGCGCTATGGGCGCGGTTCGACCACGCCGAACACGCCATGACGCGCGTCGCTCTCGGGCTCGCCAACCGCGGGTCAGCGGAGGCGGGGTGAAGCGCTGCTGCGCTTCGCAGTTACCAGGCGACGCTGCGACCGCCGTCGACCGGCATAATCTGCCCTGTGATATAGGGCGCGTCGGCAGCAAAGAAAAGCGCAGTACGCGCGATGTCGAGAGCCGACCCCGTACGCTTGAGCAGGGTTCGGCCCACGATTTTTTGTTGGAGTACGGCATCGGCGACGCCATCGTGGGGCCACATCACCGGACCTGGCGCGATGGCGTTGACGCGCACCTGCGGGCCGAGCTCGCGAGCGAGCGAGCGGGTGAGCATGATGAGCCCTGCTTTTGCGATACCGTACACCGGGTAGTGGCGCAGCGGCCGCATGCCATGAATATCGACGATGTTCAAAACAAGACCCTGCGACAAGCGCAGCGCGGACGCCGCGGCCTGCGACAGAAAAAGTGGGGCTTTGAGGTTCGAGCCCAACAGATCGTCCCAATGATTTTCGGTGATTTCGCCGACCGGCGTCGGGTAGAAGGTCGAGGCATTGTTAATGAGGATGTCAAGACGCGAAAAACGCTGCAGCGTAAAGCTCACGAGTTCGCCCAGTCTTGCGGTCTCGAGCAGGTTGGCGCTGATGCTGGCAGCGCTGCCGGCGCGTGTCTCTTCCAGGCTCTTCACCAAGGCCGCGGCGCCACGCGCAGAATTTTGATAATGCACGACGATGTCGGCACCGGCGCCATGCAGCACGCGAGCAACCTCTGCACCGACCCGACGTGCGCCTCCCGTGATCAACGCAACCTTACCGGCAAGCGGCTGGTCGGGTCTGACGGGGGGCTGCAGGGAAGTGTCGAGCGTCATGACAAACGCATTATGACCGAGACTCGCGGCATGACCCAGAATCCTGCGGGTTACCCCATCTGCGCAGCCGCGGCTTGCGTGGCCACGACGCGATGAGTCTCATAACCGAGCGCGCAATGCTGCCCCTGCCTGGAGTCGACGCGCTGGCGCATTCCCGGCGGCTTGCCGAGCGCATCGCCGAGCGTATGGCGGCGGCGGGCGGGTGGTTGTCGTTTGCCGAGTACATGCAACTCGCGCTGTACGCGCCGGGTCTCGGTTACTACAGCGCCGGGGCCAACAAATTCGGTGCTGCGGGCGACTTTGTGACTGCGCCGATGATTTCACCGCTGTTCGCGCGTTGCTGTGCGCGCCGATTCATTGACTGGCTTACCGGGCAGAAGGCGCACGAAGTCCTTGAATTCGGTCCGGGCACTGGCCAATTCGCAGCCGAGGCGCTCGGGGTGCTGTCAAGCGGCGATTCGCCGCTGCAGCATTACCGGCTGCTCGAGGTCAGCGCTGATCTGCGCGCGCGCCAGCAGCAACTTTTGGCGAGCACAGCAGCCGGTAAGATCAAGCTGGATTGGCTCGATTCTTTACCCAAAGATTTCGCGGGGATAGTTTTTGCCAATGAAATCCTCGATGCGCTGCCCTGCGAGCGCTTCGTGGTGCGTGGTGGTGAGCTTTGGCGATTGGGCGTTGGGCTCGCTCCGGACGGACTCTCGGCAGCGCGTTTCGAGTGGCGTGTGAGACCCGCCGATGGTACTTGTGCCGACGACGATGAGTTCCGCATGACGGCGGCCCGACTATTTAAAAAAACAGACTCCAAGGGAAAAGTTGCCATCGGTGACCGATTTCCTGAAGGCTATTGCGGTGAGTGGCAGCCGTCGCTGGCAGCGTGGTTTGCGGCGATCGCGGTGGCTATGACTCGCGGCGCTGTACTGATCGCGGATTACGGTTTGCCGCGTGGGCAATTGCTGCATCCGCAGCGCATGGCGGGAAGCTTGCGCTGTCACTACCGGCACCAGGCGCACGGTGACCCCTTCATTTATCCGGGGCTCTGTGACATCACGGCATGGATCGATTTCACGGCGGTTGCCGAGGCCGCAACGCAGGCAGATTTCCAAATTTCCGGTTTTACGACACAGGCCGGATTTCTTTTGGGTGCCGGTATCGATCAGCAATTGGCATTAGCCACGGTGGGGCTCGATCCCACCGATCCGCGACATATCGCGCTTGCGCGTGGCGCGCGTACGCTGCTGCTGCCTGGGGAAATGGGCGAGGCCGTGAAGTTCATGCTGCTGACACGCGAGGTAGCCGTAGCCGATCAGGCTTTCGGTATGGCGCTCAACGTAGCGCCCGGCGCGCCATCCGCGCCTGTGCTCGACCCGGCGTTCAGCCTGCAGGATCTGCGCTCGTCTCTTTGGGCACCGCAATGTTGAGCGCCGCGAGCCGTTTGCTGCGCAGTCGCTCGCCGATGGCTGCGCCGGGGAGGCCAGCGCGTTCGTCGGCACTGAGTGCCACCGCACGCGCGGTAGCGAAAGCCTGCTCCACTCGGGCGCGCTGCGGATACGCAGCATCGGCGAGTCCGCCTCGACCGCGGGCGTCGCACTCGCAGGCTTCCAAGAATTCTGTGAAGCGTTCGGGCCGTCGAAAGGCATCGGTATGTTCGAGTAACTCGAGCAGCGTCGAGGTGCGCAGTTCGAGACCGCGATGCACGTACGTGTGAAAGCGGCTGGCGAGCAAACCGAGTTCGCGGTGCTCCTGCGGCACTCGCAGGCGCGCGCACAGCGCTTCGATCGCCGGCAGACCGCGCGTTTCGTGAGCATGATGCCGCGGCCATTCCGCACGCGGGGTCAGCGCCTTGCCGAGATCATGGACCATCACGGCGAAGCGCACCGTTTGCGGGGCGTCGCGCATCGCCGCTATCTGCAGGGCGAGCATGATGTGTTCGCCGGTGTCGACTTCGGGGTGCCACTCCGGCCGTTGCGGCACGCCGAACAGGGCGTCGAGTTCGGGCAGCACCACGCGCAAGGCGCCGCATTTGCGCAGCGCATCGATAGCCGAACGCGGCGAGGGCTCATCAAGTGCACGCGCCAACTCGCGCCAAACGCGCTCGGGCACGAGCGCATCGGCCTCGCCGGCCTCCACCATGCGGCGCATCAGGGCGAGGGTGTCGGCGGCGATCGTGAAGCCAAGCGGGGCAAATCGTGCCAGAAAACGTGCAACGCGCAGGATGCGCACAGGGTCTTCAGCGAAGGCTGGCGAGACATGTCGCAGCACGCGACGCTCGAGATCAGCGCGCCCGCTGAACGGATCAAATATATTGCCGGCGGCATCCTGCGCCATGGCGTTGATGGTCAGGTCGCGCCGCGCGAGATCCTGTTCGAGGGTGACCTCGGGCGAAAACAGCGTGGTGAAACCGCGATAGCCTGGCGCAACTTTGCGCTCGAGGCGGGCGAGCGCGTACTCCTCGCGAGTTTGCGGATGCAAAAACACTGGAAAATCTTTGCCGACGGGCAGAAAACCGAGCGCTTCGAGGTCGGCCGGCGTCGCGCCGACGACCACCCAGTCGCGTTCGGCAACCGAGCGACCGAGCAGCCCATCGCGCACTGCACCGCCGACCAGATAGGTATTCACCCGCCGATGTTAACGCGAGCGACGACCGAGGTAGGTGGGGGCGATGCTGGCGAGCGAGCTCGGGGTGATCCCCAGACGGTCGAACCCGTTGTCGCGACAGACGTTATCGACCGTCAGGGAGCGATAGTTATCCGTGGAGAAGGGTTTGCCAGGCACGAAATCCATTACAAAGGCCTGTACGCGACCGATGGCATCGGCAAGCGGAATTACGCGTGCGCCAGTACCCGCGACCTCGCCCGTGAGACGCACGAGGTCCGCCAAGGTCATGACCTTGGGGCCGCAAAGATCATAGGACTCGCGGCTCGTGGCTCCGCCCCGCAGAGCGAGCATGAACGCCGACACCACATCCTCGACCCATACCGGGGCGAAGCGCGCCTGAGCGCGCGCCAGCGGCAGGATGCCGCCGCTCAGCGCCAGCAGGGACGCGAAGCGGTTGAGCAGCGAATCGCCGCGACCAAAGATTACCGAGGGGCGGAAGATCGTCCATTCGAGCGAGCTTGGTGCGGCGCGCACGTGGCGCTCGGCGACCCCCTTTGATCGCAGGTAATGGCTCGGACCGTTTTCGTCCGCCCCAAGTGCGCTCATGTGCAGATAGCGCGGGACACCACTCTCGACGCAGGCGGCGATTACTTTGCGCGTGAGTTCGGCATGGGCGTGGGTAAAGCCTGTTCCTGAAGAGCCTTTTTCATTAAGGATACCGACGAGGTTGACGACGACATCGCTGCCGGCGACCACATCACGTAGCGCGATCGGGTCGTGCACATCGATGCGCATGCGTTCCGCGTTCGGCAGCACCGAAAGCTGCCGCGCCGCGCGTGGATCGCGAGTGGGTAGTCGCAGCCGATGACCTTCGGCAGCAAGGCGTGCGGCGAGTGCACTGCCGACAAAGCCGGTACCACCCACCAAAGTTACTTCGAGCGGTCGCACGCGTTTATCAGCGCAGCAGGATGATGGTCGTCTCGCCCGCGCGCCTAACCTGCAGCACAAGCGTACTTCCGCCGCGATTGCTGGTGGCCCGCCAGGCATTGCTGAGATCGCTGCGGTTGGTGATCCGAGTGCCATTCGCGGCGACGATCAGATCGTTGGCGCGCAGGCCCGCGTTCGCAGCCGGGCTACCTGCGGCCACCGCGCGCACCAGGACGCCGGCGCCGTTGCCGCGGTTATCGCCACTGCTGCTGCCCGGGCCGTCTTCGAGCTGTGCACCTTCGAGGGCGCGGTGCTGGCCGCCTTCGGGAACGTTTTTGTCATTGCCCTCGGCAGCGGCCGGAGTTTGTACGGCCGGGTCGGCCACCTCGGCGGTCAATTTGCGCGACTCGCCGTCACGCAGCAACGAGAGCTCGACCTTGTCACCGACGCGTAGCAAGCCGATCGCGTTGCGGAAGTCGGCCGCCGATTTGACACTGCGGCTGTTGATGGCAGTGACGACGTCACCCGCGCGAATCCCGGCGCGTGCCGCTGCGGAATCTTTGAGCACCTGGGTGACGAGTGCACCGCCTGCTGTGCTGATGCCCAAGGCCTCGGCGATATCGGGCGTGACGGGGGCGATGGTTACGCCGAGCTGACCGCGCTTGACTGAGCCATATTTGATTAGTTGGTCCATGACGCTGCGCGCCATGTTCACGGGGATGGCAAAACCAATGCCGATGTTGCCGCCGCTGCCCGAGAGAATCATGTTGTTAATACCGACGAGTTCGCCACGCAGGTTTACGAGCGCACCGCCGGAATTGCCGGGGTTGATCGAGGCATCGGTCTGAATCAGGCTCTCGAAACCATCGGGATTCATGCCGGAGCGGCCGAGTGCACTGACGATGCCGTAGGACACCGACTGCTGCAGTCCGAAGGGATTACCGATGGCCGCGACGTAATCGCCGGGCTCGAGACGATCGGAATCACCGAGCACAACCTGTGCGAGGCTTCCCGATTTAATCTGGATGACGGCGATGTCGGTGCGCGGATCGCTGCCGATTACCTTGGCTGCAAACTGTCGTTGATCGGACAGGGTCACGGTGATTTCGCGCGCATTTTCGACCACATGCGCGTTGGTGATGATGTAGCCCTGTTTGCCATCGACGATCACCCCAGAGCCGGCCGACTGGAAGGGCCGCTCGCGCGCCCCCGAATCGGGCGGTACGTTGAAAAAGCGTCGAAAGAAAGGGTCGTCGAGCAGCGGGTTACGACCCTGTTCGCGCACCGCGCCCTGAATGCCAATGCTGATTACCGCCGGTGAGACTCGCTTGATCATGGGCGCGAGTGAGGGCATCGGCGCTACGGAGCGCGCGTTGTCGCCGATGGGGGTGCTATCGCGGCGTAGGGCGTCGGCGCGGGGCTCGGCCGCGGCGTCCACGGCCTGTGCCGTGACCGGCAAAGACACGGCCGCGAGCAGTGCGCCGAGCAATGCGCGGCACAGCGCTCGGTAAGGGGTCCCGTTAACGCACGCGACTTTCATGTGTGATCTCCCGCTTGCGAACGGGAGTATGTGGATCTGTGCTCAGCTTTCAAGAGGACAACTTGTGCACTTTTTGTGAAGAGGAGCGGAAACACAACATCTTGTGCTTCCAAACTACAACTAGCATTCGACTGTAAACATCAGATAAACAAGACTTTTGCAGCCCGAGTTTTTATAAGTCTATGATTTTTATAAAATAAAAAGGCTATTTGAAACGCAGTTTAAGCCTTGACGCTCTCCGGAGGCGTGCTTACTCTCTTGCCGTCGACACAACATCTTGTGCGGGTTCAATACGCACACGTGGGAGTCGGGGGCAGGGGAAGTGGTCGTTGTTCGGCCCATCACCAA
The DNA here is from genome assembly GCA_016874555.1 of Gammaproteobacteria bacterium. GTDB lineage: Bacteria > Pseudomonadota > Gammaproteobacteria > Steroidobacterales > Steroidobacteraceae > UBA964. The sequence goes on from VGTW01000003.1 coordinate 43,419, forward strand.
GAGAACAAGTATCCGTGGGTGCCTCTGGCGGCCTTGGGTCCTCTCGTCATTGGGGTCCTCTATATTGGTTGTTTTTTTATCGGATTTTGAGGCCCGAAACAGGTATGAACAGCGTCGTCAAACTCGAGGCGAAAGACTTCGACGGTATTCCTTTCCAGGAAGCGTCGATGGACATTTGGGAAAAAAAATATCGCCTCGTTGCCAAGAGTGGCGAGCCCATCGACAAAACCATGGACGACACCTACCAGCGTGTCGCCCGCGCCCTCGCCGATGTTGAAGCGCCCGCGGAGCGCGAGCATTGGTATGAGCGATTTCTTTGGGCGTTACGTCGCGGGGCCATTCCCGCCGGCCGCGTCACCTCAAATGCAGGCGCGCTCGAGCACAAGCCGGCGACCTCGACCATCAATTGCACCGTGTCGGGGACGATCCGCGACTCGATGGACGATATCCTCAACAAGGTTCACGAGGCGGGTCTCACGCTGAAAGCCGGTTGCGGCATCGGGTACGAATTTTCGACGCTGCGCCCGCGGGGTGCCTACGTCTCGGGCGCCGGCGCCTACACCTCAGGTCCGCTGTCGTTCATGGATATCTACGACAAGATGTGCTTCACGGTGTCGTCGGCAGGCGGTCGTCGCGGTGCGCAAATGGGAACCTTCGACGTCGGTCACCCGGATGCCATGGAGTTCATCCGCGCCAAGCGCGAGAACGGCCGCCTGCGTCAGTTCAATCTGTCACTGCTGATCACCGACGAGTTCATGCAAGCAGTCCGCGAGGACCGCGAGTGGAACCTCGCTTTCCCGCTGTTGCGGAAAGAATTCGAAACGGACAAGCCTGACCTTTCTGACGAGAGCAAATACCTCTGGCGCGAGTGGCCTTATTCCGAGAACTTCTTGGTCGGCAAAAGTGGGCTCGTCGCCTGCAAGATCTACAAGACGCTTCCGGCGCGACGCATGTGGGACGTCATCATGACGTCGACCTACGATTTCGCGGAGCCCGGGTTCATCCTCATCGATCGCGTCAACGAAATGAACAACAATTGGTGGTGCGAAAACATCCGCACCACCAACCCGTGCGGCGAACAGCCACTGCCGCCGTACGGCTCGTGCCTGCTGGGTTCTGTCAACCTCACACGATTCGTGCGCAACGCGTTCACCGAGCAGGCCGAGTTCGACTGGGCGGAGTATCGCGAGGTTGTCAAAGTCTTTACGCGCATGCTCGATAACGTGGTCGAGGTCAACGGACTGCCGCTCGAGGGGCAGCGCAACGAGATCTTGCGTAAACGCCGGCATGGCATGGGCTTTCTCGGTCTCGGCAGCACTATGGCGCTGCTGCGCATGAAGTACGGCTTGCCGGAGTCCGTGCAGTTCACCGAAGACGTCTCGCGAGAGATGGCGGTCGCTGGTTGGGATGCTGCACTCGAACTCTCGCGCGAGAAAGGACCGGCGCCGATCATGAACGAAGAGTTCACGGTCACTGCCGAGATGCTGCGCAAGCGTCCCGAGATGGCGCGCGATGGATGGAAGGTGGGCAGCAAGATCCCCGGGCGCGTGCTGCACGCACGCTACAGCCGCTACATGCAGCGCGTGGCGGCGGTGGCGCCGGCGCTAGTCGATCAGCTGGCGTTGGTCGGCGCGCGGTTCACCCACCACACCTCGATTGCGCCGACCGGCACAATCTCGCTGTCGCTCGCCAACAATGCCAGTAACGGCATCGAGCCCTCGTTCGCGCATCACTATTTCCGTAACGTCATTCGCGAAGGCAAGAAGTCTAAAGAAAAAATCGACGTGTTCTCCTACGAGTTGCTCGCGTACCGCGAGCTCATCAACTCGAGGGCCATGCCGAACTCGACCAATCCGACCGATAAGCTACCCGACTATTTCACAACGGCAGACGACATCACCCCGACTGAGCACGTCGATATTCAGGCCGCCTCGCAGAAGTGGATCGACTCGTCGATCTCCAAAACGGCGAACGTCCCGACCGACTTCAAATACGAATCTTTTAAAGATATTTACCTGTACGCCCACGAAAAGGGGTTGAAGGGTTGCACGACCTTCCGCTTTAACCCCGAGGCTTTCCAGGGCGTGCTCGTCAAGGAAGAGGACCTTAAGAACACCACTTATGTGTTCACGCTCGAAGACGGCTCCGAGGTATCGGTGAAGGGCGATGAGGAAATCGAATACGACGGTGAGAAACACACCGCCGCAAATTTGTACGACGCCTTGAAAGAAGGCTACTACGGCAAGTTCTGAGGATCAGTTGCAAATGGCCGCTATTAAGATCGATCGGAAGATTTCCAAATATCGTGTGCAGAAGCCGGTTGCTGATCCGGCTCCTGCCTTAGCTCCCGAGCGTACGACGTCGCACGGTGGCAAAGTCGTCAGACTCACCGAGGAAGTGCAGCGCCCCGAGGTGCTGATCGGTTCGACCTATAAAATCAAGACGCCGGTCTCCGATCACGCGATGTACGTGACTATCAACGATATCATCCTTAACGAAGGCACCGAGCACGAACAGCGACGTCCGTTCGAGGTGTTCATCAACTCGAAGAACCTCGACCACTATCAGTGGATCGTTGCCCTGACGCGTATTATTTCCGCCGTTTTCCGTAAGGGTGGTGATGTCACTTTCCTCGTCGAAGAATTGAAAGCCGTGTTCGACCCGCGCGGTGGCTATTGGCAGGCTGGTGGCAAGTTCATGCCCTCGATCATTGCCGAGCTCGGCTATGTCATCGAGAAACACTTGCAGACCATCGGCCTTATGGGTCGACCTGAGCTCGACGAACATCAAAAGAAACTCGTCGACGAAAAGCGTGCCGAGTTCGAAGCCCGCAGCAAGCAGGCCGATGCGTTCGCAAAGTCGCACTTCCCCGAGGGAGCGCAGCTTTGCTCGAAGTGCAGCACGGCGGCCGTGGTGATGATGGACGGCTGTATGACCTGCCTGAACTGCGGCGATTCCAAGTGCGGGTGAGGCCTTGCGCCGGATAATTTCCACAGCAAGCACTTTTTTTGTCACAGTCTTTTTCCTGCTGCCGGCCGCGCGTGCGCAGCAGGCGGCGGTCCCGACCATTTCGCTGGAGATCCCGCGGCCCCCGGAACTGCAGCGCGATGTCGATTTCTGGGTTCGCGTGTACAGCGAAATCACCACGCTGCAGGGCCTCATGCACGACGAGCGCAATCTCGCGGTCGTCTATGAAATTGTCGATTTGACCGCCTCGGGACCGCTCGGTTCTGCCACGCGCCGTCAGCGAATCGCCCAAGCTCGCGAACGTTGGAAAAGCGCTCTCGATGAGGCCGGGAAGGCGCTAGGGCACAGCGATCTCACGCGGGCTTCGGCCGATGCCCGGCGCGTGATCGAGCTGTGGGGGAGCGAGGCTACGCCCGCGCGTTTGCGTGCAGCTCGCGACTCTGTGCGTTTTCAGCTTGGCCAGGCGGATCGCTTTCGAGCTGGGATCGTGCGCTCCGGAACCTGGGAGTCGTACATTGCATCGACCTTCTCACGCCTCGGTTTGCCGCCCGAGCTGGCTGTGATGCCGCATGTCGAGTCGTCGTATACGCCGACGGCGTACTCGAAGGTCGGAGCCTCTGGCCTGTGGCAGTTCATGCGTTCGACGGGTCGGCTCTACATGCGTGTCGATGACATCGTCGATGAGCGACTCGATCCGTTTCGCTCGACCGAAGCGGCGGCGCGCCTGTTGCTCGACAATTACCGGCTGCTCGGCAGCTGGCCGCTGGCGATCACGGCCTACAACCACGGTCCCGCCGGCATGCGCCGGGCACGTGAGACCATGGGCACCGACGATTTCGCCATCATCGCGCGCCGCTATCAGAGTCGCTCCTTCGGTTTTGCATCGCGAAACTTTTTCCCGTCGTTCCTCGCCGCGCTCACGATCGATCAAAACGCCACGCGTTACTTTCCCGGCGTGGTCCGCGCACCGGAGATGAGTTTTCACGAGGTCGAAATGCCGGGATACGCCGCTGCATCGCAGCTCGAGCGAACGCTCGGTGTGCCGATGGCGCTACTGCGCGAGCTCAACCCGGCACTGCGACCGCCCGTCTGGTCCGGCTCGCGCTTCGTGCCCCGCGGCTATCGATTGCGCCTGCCCGCAGAGCAGAAAATGACGACGGTCGAATTCATTCAACGCGTGGGTGCTAACCAATTATTTGTCGCGCAGGTAGGGCCGCGGACACATCGGGTTAAGCGGGGCGAGACGCTGCGGCAGATCGCGCGGAAGTACGGTTACACCGTGAACCGGGTGGCCGAGCTTAACGGCTTGTCAAATTCCACCAAGCTGCGGCGCGGACGCGCGCTGCAACTGCCCGATGAGCGCCCGACCACGTTGGCCGATCTTGCGGCACGCAGCCCGCCGCCGAGCCCTTCGGTGTCGACCGACTCCAGCCTTTGATCCCGCTATGACGCGGGCGGTCGTCGTTCTGCTCTGTGTACTCGCGCTGCTGCCCACGGCTGCGAGGGCGACGCTGACCCCACTGCCCGCAGCGACTGAGGTCGTTGTGCTCAAGGCACAGCGTCGGCTCGAGTTGTGGCAGGGGTCCAGACTGCTGCGCAGTTATCGGATTTCTTTGGGACTCAACCCGATCGGTCATAAGCGGCAGGAAGGCGACTTCAGAACCCCGGAGGGTCGCTATGTTCTCGATATGCGCAATGCGCGCAGCGAATTCTTCCTCTCGATTCGCGTGTCGTATCCCGACTCGCGTGATGTCGCGCGAGCACGCAAAGCCGGCGTCAAGCCTGGCGGTGCCATCATGGTCCACGGGCTACCCAACGAGCCGCGCTGGCCCCCGGAGCACTACGCTCGCGAGAACTGGACCGATGGTTGCATCGCCCTCACCAACGCCGACATGATGGAATTCTGGATGCTGGTGGCCGACGGCACGCCGATCAACATCCGCCCCTGATCCCCTCCGGCTATCCTTGCGGGAAGCCGACCACGGAGCACCTATTGGAAACCAGCATCGTCATTCCCGAAGTCGTCGACGCCCGCGTCGCCCCGCGCGGCGCCCTCGAGAGTCTGTCGCAGGACGAGATCGAGCAGTTGTTGTCGACCGGGCAGGGCGGCCTTTATCCGCTTTTTCGGCAGTGTGCACTTGCCGTCCTCAATGCCGGTAGCGACACCGACGATGCTCGTGAAATCTTCGATCGTTATCGCGACTTCGACATTCGGATCTTGCGTCACGCTTTCGGCGTTAAGCTCGAGATTCGTAATGCCCCGGCGATGGCCTTCGTCGACGGGCAGATGATCCAGGGTACCAAAGAATTACTATTCGCAGTGTTGCGTGACACCGTTTATACCGCTAACGAAATTGTCGATAGTGGTCGCTTCGATCTGGCACAGCCACAGTCAATCACCAATGCGGTTTTCCATATCCTGCGCAACGCCCGCTTGCTCGATCACAAATCGCGTCCGAACCTGATCGTCTGCTGGGGCGGACATTCGATCAATCGCGAAGAGTACGAATACACCAAACGCGTCGGCTACGAGCTCGGGCTGCGCGGGCTCGATGTGTGTACGGGATGCGGGCCTGGCGCCATGAAAGGACCCATGAAAGGCGCAACCATCGGCCATGCCAAGCAGCGCATCGTAGCTGGCCGTTACATCGGTTTGACCGAGCCTGGGATCATCGCCGCCGAGCCGCCGAATCCAATCGTCAATCATCTTGTGATCATGCCCGACATCGAAAAGCGTCTCGAGGCCTTCGTGCGGGTGGCGCACGGGCTCGTAATTTTTCCGGGTGGTGCGGGTACAGCCGAAGAAATCTTTTATCTGCTCGGTATCCTGCTCGATCCGGCCAACGCCGAACAACGCTTCCCGGTGGTGCTCACCGGGCCGCGCAAGAGTGCGGACTATTTCGAAAAAATTCGTGATCTCCTCGCTAAAACCATTGGCGAGGCTGCACTCGATCGCATTCGCATCGTGATTGAGGATCAGACCGAAGTGGCGCGCATCATGGATCGTGGGGTCGACGAGGTGCACGACTATCGTAAGAGACGTTCAGACTCCTTCAATTTCAATTGGCTGCTGCGGATCCAACCGGAATTCCAGCGTCCGTTTGAGGTCACCCATGTCTCTATGCGTACGTTGCGTTTGCATCGTGAGCAGCCAGCCCATCAATTGGCTGCTGATCTGCGCCGGGCGTTCTCCGGTATCGTCAGCGGTAACGTGAAGGAGCACGGCATCCGCGCGATCGAGCGTGATGGGCCGTTCGAGCTATTGGGCGACCCGGCCATCATGGCCGTGCTCGATGAGTTACTGACGGAGTTCGTAGCGCAGCAGCGCATGAAGCTGCCGGGTGCCGCATACGTACCTTGCTACCGCATCGTCCGTAGCTGACTGCGTCCCCGCCCTGCCTCGTGTGTCGTTGCGCAGGCGACTCTCGACGCTGCCCCTTGAAATCGGCGGCTAGCACCCCCAATCAACAAAATAGGCTAGAGGAGATTTGCGATGACCGAGGCCACTGCTGCGAGTACCGCTCCCGCCCCCGAGAAACACGGTTTTCAGGCCGAGGTGCGCGAACTGCTGCGCCTCATGATCCACTCGCTCTACAGTCACCGCGAGATTTTTCTGCGCGAGCTGATTTCGAATGCCTCGGACGCCAACGACAAGTTGCGTTTTCTGGCATTGGCTCAGCCGGATTTGCTCGCTGGCGAATCTGAGCTGAAGATTTGGATCGATTTCGATGCCGGCAAACGTACGCTCTCGATCCGTGACAACGGCATCGGCATGAATCGCGAGGAGGCGATCACCCACCTCGGCACCATCGCCAAGTCGGGCACGGCAGATTTCTTCAAGCGCCTGACTGGCGATCAGCAAAAGGATTCGCAGCTCATCGGCCAGTTCGGCGTGGGCTTCTACTCGGCGTTCATCGTCGCCGAGGAGATCGAGGTTTATTCGCGCAAAGCGGGTGAGCCTGCGGCATCCGGTATCCGCTGGGCTTCGAAGGCCGACGGTGAATTCACCATCGAGCCGGCCGCCCGCGACGAGCGCGGCACGATGGTGGTTCTGCATCTTAAGGAAGAAGCGAAAGAATTCGCCGATAGCTGGCGCCTACGCTCGCTGGTTCGACGCTACTCAGATCACATAGCCTTTTCTGTGCTGATGCGCAAGGAGGGTGAAGCGAGTCTCGATTGGGAGCCTGCCAACCAAGGGCAGGCACTATGGACGCGCCCGCGGAGCGATCTCAAGGACGAAGAATACAAAGAGTTTTATCAGCACATCGCACACGACTTTGCCGAGCCGCTCGCCTGGAGCCACAACAAGGTCGAGGGCAAGCGCGAGTACACTTCGCTGTTGTACGTGCCGGGTCGTGCCCCGTTCGACCTTTATCAGCGTGACGCCTCGCGTGGCCTGAAGCTGTATGTGCGGCGCGTCTTCATCATGGACGATGCCGAGCAGTTTTTGCCGATGTATCTGCGCTTTTTCCGCGGCGTGCTCGATTCCAATGATTTACCCCTGAACGTTTCCCGCGAGTTGCTGCAGAAAGATGCCGAGGTCGAGGCCATGCGCGCAGCGCTTACCAAGCGCGCACTCGACTTGCTAGCCCGCATCGCTAAAGAAGAGCCGGAAAAGTATGCGATGTTCTGGAAAGAATTCGGTCCAGTACTGAAGGAAGGCACAGGGGAGGATGCTGCGAACCGCGATAAGATCCTGCCATTGCTGCGCTTCGCGAGCACCCACGAAGAATCCGATGAGCCGAAGGTGACTCTTGCCGACTATGTGGCCCGGATAAAGACCGGCCAGGAGCGCATTTATTATTTGATCTCCGACTCGATCGCTGCGGCACGCGGCAGTCCGTACCTCGAAACGTTGCGTTCTAAGGGTATTGAGGTGCTGTTGCTCGCTGATCGTGTCGATGAATGGATGATGGGCTACGCACGCGAGTTCGAAGGTAAGCGCTTCAAGGATGTTGCGCGCGGCGATCTTGAGCTCGGCACCCTCGAGGACGCGGCCGACAAGACGGCTTCTGAAGAGGCAGTCAAAGAAAATAAGAAATTGTTAAAGCGCATCAAGGATGCACTCGATGAGCGCGTTTCCGAGGTAAAGGTAAGTTCCCGCCTCGCCGATTCCCCCGCCGTTCTGGTGCTCGATGAGGGCGATATGGGCGCGCAAATGCGCCGTATTCTTGCGGCGACGGGTCAAGCCGTGCCCGAGGCAAAGCCCAAAATTGAGATCAACGTCGGTCATCCGCTCATCAAGCGACTCGACGCGACGACGGCCGAAGACGAGTTCGGCGAACTCGCGCTACTGGTGTACGATCAGGCCAAGTTGGCTGAGTCGGGGGTGGTCGCGAATCCGGGCGAGTTCGTGCGCCGACTCAACAAGTTGCTCGGGCAATTGATGGCACCGGGCTGACCCGCCGTTGGGCGTGCCATAATCGGGATATGGGTAAGCCTGTTCCGACCGTCGAAGAATTGCGCGCACGGCTCTCGCCGCTCGCGTTCGAAGTAACCTGCAACAAGGGCACAGAGCGCGCTTTTACGGGAACGTACACCTATTACAAAGAGCGGGGGGTGTACGCCTGCGTCTGCTGTGGCAACGAATTGTTTCATTCGGATACCAAATACGACTCGGGCTCTGGCTGGCCAAGTTTTTGGACGCCGCTCCCCGGCGAACGAGTACGCGAGCATCGTGACAACAGCTACGGTATGGTGCGCACTGAAGTAGTCTGCGCCAATTGCGATGCTCACCTCGGGCACGTTTTCGAAGATGGACCGCAGCCCACGGGACTGCGTTACTGCATCAACTCGGTCTCGTTGGCTTTTCAGGATGTTGCCGAGTCACAGAAATGAGAGCTGTTGTCTGGTCGTTGATCGTTGCCGTCACCGTGGTGCTGGTGGCCGCAATCTACCTTCCTACGTTGCTGGCGTCTGGTCGCGGTGACACTCAAGCGCAGGAGACCGCGATGTCGGAGCTGATCAAAGAAGACCTGGCTCCTGGAGCGGGCCCCGAAGTAACCGATGGCCAGACCGCTGAAGTTCGCTACACCGGTTGGTTGTACGATTTGGCGAAAGCCGAGGGCAAGGGTCGCAAGTTCGACAGTTCGAGCGACCACGGCGGTACCTTTTCGTTCACGATTGGTGGCGGCGAGGTAATCCGCGGCTGGGATCTCGGCGTGGCGGGCATGAAAGTGGGCGGTAAGCGTCGCCTCGTCATTCCCGCGGAACTCGGTTATGGCGCACGTGGAGCGGGCGGAGTGATCCCGGGTGGGGCGACGCTGGTGTTTGACGTCGAGCTGGTTTCGATTCGTTGAGCGAGGTTGTTTATGATCACGAGATCCATCGGTGCGACATTCGCTTGTATGGTGGCCGTGCTCACGAGCAGCGCGCAGGCGGCAACCTTAATTCATGCCGGGCGTGTGATTGACGGTGTCGGCGATCAAGTCATGACCGAGCGTACGGTGGTGGTCAATCAAGGTCGCATCACCGGCATTGAGGCGGGGTATCGCAAGCCCACGGCTGGCGACACGGTCATCGATCTGCGCAAGTCGACGCTGATGCCTGGGCTCATGGATATGCATGTGCATCTGACTAGTGAGTATAGTCGGACGAGCGAACTCGATCGGTTCAAAAAAGACGGTCCCGATGTTGCGCTCGATGGCGTGCTCTACGCGGAGCGTACCTTGAAAGCGGGTTTCATCACGGTACGCGATCTCGGCGACAGCTTTCTCGCCAGCATTGCGCTGCGCAATGCCATCAACGCCGGCAAAGTGAGCGGGCCGCGAATCTTTGCTGCGGGCAAGTCAATCGCTAGCACGGGCGGCCACGCCGACCCTACTAATGGTTGGGCAGATTTTCTGGGTGGCGGCAATGTCGGTCCGTTTGACGGCGTCGTGAATGGCGCAGAGCAGGGTGCCCAGGGCGTTCGTCAACGCTATAAAGAGGGCTCGGACCTTATCAAGATCACAGCGACCGGCGGCGTGCTGTCGATTGCAAAGAACGGACTGAATCCGCAATTTACCGAGGACGAAATCCGCTCCATCGTCACCACCGCCCGCGACTACGGCTTCAAGGTGGCAGCACATGCTCACGGCGCAGAGGGCATGAAGCGCGCCGTACGCGCGGGGGTTAACAGCATCGAGCACGGCACTTTTATGGATGATGAAACCATTGCACTCATGAAAGAGCGGGGTACGTACTACGTGCCGACCATCACTGCTGGGCGTTGGGTGTTCGATCGGTCGAAAGAAGACGGATTCTTTCCGGCGCTGGTACGACCGAAGGCGGCGATGATCGGACCGCAGATTCAGGGGACTTTTGCCAAGGCGTACAAAGCCGGCGTCAATATCGTCTTCGGCACCGACACGGGCGTTTCAGCGCATGGCGATAATGCACGGGAATTCGTACTCATGGTCGAGGCCGGCATGCCACCCCTCGAAGCCATCAAGTCGGCAACGTCGGTCGCTGCAAAGTTTCTCGAGATTGACGATCGTCTCGGTAGCGTACAGGTCGGTAAAATTGCCGATCTGGTTGCCGTGCCCGGCGATCCACTCGCCGATATTTCGGCGATGCGTCGTGTCAACTTCGTGATGAAAGACGGTACCGTCCATCGCCAACCCTGAGTTGGTTGGTCCACGCGCGTGACCGCTGTCGAACGGATAATGTTTCCGGGTGCGGTCGGTGACATCGAAACTTCGATCGAGTCACCGTCGGGGGCGCCCATGGCGGTGGCGATTTGCTGTCATCCCCACCCTTTGTTCGGTGGCTCGATGACCAACAAGGTTATTCACACCGTCGCTAATGCTTTCTTGGCTGCCGGTGCCGTGGTCATTCGCTTCAATTTTCGCGGGGTAGGCGCATCGGCGGGAGTGTATGACGACGGTCGCGGCGAAGTCGATGACGTAATCGCGCTCGCCAAGTGGGCGAGTGAGCGTTGGCCTGGTTTGCCGCTTTGGTTGGGCGGTTTTTCGTTCGGTGCGTGGATCGCGCTACGCGCACCAGTGTTGCCAGCGCTGCTTGTCACGGTGGCGCCACCCGTCGGCCGCTGGGACTTTTCAAAGATTTCGCCACCGCAAAGTCCGTGGCTCGTGATTCAGGGTGATCGCGATGATCTGGTCGATGCGAACGCGGTCGAGCAGTGGGTACGCGCGAGCGGTGCGTCAAGCTTAATCCGACTGCCCGAGGCCGATCATTTTTTCCACGCCCGACTACATGAGCTGCGCGATGCCGTGACGGCGTTCGTGGCGAGCTCGACTCAGCCGCACAGCGTTTAGACGACGCCGTGTACTGTGACGATCAAGGGATACTGTGCATCCCGATCGACCTCCTGATGCAGTCGACTCACGTGCACATCGACCACATCGGTCTGCGGATCGTGGTGAATATCCGAAATGCCCTACAGCAGCATGGTGCGGGTGACCACCTAACCTGTGTGGCGGACAAAGTATTCGAGGAGTCGAAACTCGCGGGTCGTGAAATCGAGTGCTCGACTGGCCCGCGTTGTAGTACGATCGAGCACATCGAGATGAGGATCTTCGATCTGTAATGAGGTGATCGCAATCTGTTGATGTCGGCGAATCCATGATTCGATACGCGCCAGCAATTCATCGATCGCAAAAGGCTTGCCGAGATAATCGTCGTCGCCCGCGCGCATTCCCTTGATCCGTTCATCGACTGAGTCGAGTGCCGTGAGCATGATGACTGGCATCGACTTGTCGGATTCGCACAAGGCTTTGACCGTACCGAGGCCGTCGAGCCCGGGCAGCATGCGATCAGTCACGACGATATCGAAGTGGCCGGCAAGGGCAGGATCCAGCCTGGTTTTACCATCCATGACGTGACTGATGTAATGTCCGCTGTCGCGCGTCGCAGCGACGATCTCGGCAGCCGTCTCGGCGTCATCTTCGATCAGCAGTAATTGACTCATTTGGGCTTCTCATCCCAGGTGTGGCATGCATGGGACATGCTTCCCGTGCTTTCCGATTGCCGCGTACTCACGGCATCGCTGTTTGCGCTCGGCATGATGGTTGTGGCTTTCGTGCTCGGCTTCATCTGGTTGCAGTGGCGCATCATGACTGTGCACGATCGCGAGCTATTCCAGTCGCTCGAGCGCGCCATCATTTTGGCCACCTGAATGGACAACGCGGAGGATCGGGTCGCGTTAGCCACATCCTTACGCATCAGCAACGAGAACATTCCCGACAAACGCTATTTCGTACTGTTCGAACTGACTGGCCACGCGATCGTTGGTGATTTGGCCAAGGTGCGTGCAAGCGAGCAGGCACTCGAAGTGGACTCGGCTGCGCACCGGGTTCCGTAAGGTGATGGGCTCGACACCTGTGTCAGATCCGCCCATCTAGCCGACAGCAGTATTTTCATCGTCACCCAGCCCGACACCGCTCGCTTCGAAATCACCGAAGCTCTTGGCCGGATCGCGGTCGGGATCATCATCCTTGTCATTCTGAGCGGTCTTGGGATCGGCTTCACACTCAATCGCTACATTTTGGGGTATGAGTGCGGATTGGCGGATACCGTGTGTCAAATCATACGCGGACAGATTGCGGCGCACGCGTCAGCGCAATAACGCTTGGACGCCATGGGTGCTCTGACTATGACGTGGGATGAATGCTTGATCAAAACGAAGCGATGGTCGCCGGTACACGTACGGTCACCGAGGGCCTCGCCCATGATCTGCGCACACTGCTGATGCGCACGCGGCGGTCGCTCGCTGCGGCCCGCGCCGCCGACAACGAGGCCGTGCGCGAGTAACCGCTCAACGATGCTGAGGCCGATGTTGAGATAGCCTTACAGACTTTCAATCCACTCATCGATCTTGCTCGTGCTGAGGCGGGCTTGTCCCGTAATTCGATCGAGGAACTCGATTTCGACATATTCGCCAAAGATATGATCGACTTGCTCGAGCCCTTGGACGAGGAGCGTGGACAGCGACTTGAGCGCTCGATTACAGCGGTCAAAGTGGTGGGGCATCGACAAATTCTCGCGCAGGCACTCGGTAATCTGCTCGAGAACATCGTCAAATATGCACCGCTCAGTTCAGCGCTCAAACTCGCGGTACGCCCCGGTTCTTACGATACGGGTCCCGAGATCATCGTCGAAGATCGCGGGCCGGGGATCCCGGCGCATGCTTGCGAGCAAGCCGTAAAAACTTTCGTTCGCCTCGAGCACCCTTGGCGACAGCCGGACTCCGGTCTAGGAATTGCCATTGCAGCGGCGGTGGCGCGCATGCATCGTGACAAGCTCATAATCGAAAGTGCTGAGCCCGGTCTCAGGGTGCGCTTGCAACTTGGAATGGAGCAACCGGATCTGCCGCAAGGGGCCACGTTAGGACGATGCGCAGGCCCTGCGCTACGCCTTCGACATCGCGAAGATTTATTGCCTGGATGTTACCGCCGTGCGCCTGAACCACCCGCGCTGCGATGGCGAGCCCCAAGCCTGACCCGGTTGCACGTAGTGAGGCGGCGTGACCATCGCCATCTTTGCTGCCGCGGAAAAAAGGCTCGAAGACGCGCGCGAGCTCCGGCTCCGACAAACCGTGGCCCGTGTCGCTGATAACGAGGATTGCGACGCTGTCATCGTGGCGACAGGCGCTCTCCAGGGTCACGAAAACCTGCGAGCCCTGCGGCGTATGCTTGAGGGCGTTGCGCACCACGTTCTCGATCGCAGCCGAGATCCAATATGGATCACCGATCAGGTTTAGCTGCCCATCGTCCAGTCGACTCTCCAGTGTCTTGCCAAGTGCCGCAGCTTCGAAGTTGGCGTCGACGAGAATTCTATCGAGCAGGCCGCGTAGCTCTAGCGGTTCACGTTCGAAGACGATCGCACCCGACTCCAGTCGCGAAACATCGAGAATCTTGTCGATCAGTTCGTCGAGTCTGGCGATTTCTGCGTCGATTCGGTTTGCGGCACTGGCTGCGGTAGTATCACGCTGCGCCATCAGACCCGAGGCAAGCCGAATTCTTGTGAGAGGGGATCGAACTTCATGGGATACATCACGCAGTAACTGGCGTTGACCACGCAGCAGGCTGCCAAGTCGTTCAGCCATGATGTCGAGCGAGAGGGCGAGTTTGCCGATTTCGTCGCGGCGCCTGCGCACCGCGACGGGCACACGGGTCTCGAGGGCGCCGCCGGTCAACGACTCGGTCGTCTGCTGTAAGACGCGAACGGGGCGGGTGATCGAACGCGCGAGCAGCAAACTCACGAGCCCGGTCACCGCCAGCGTCAGCAGCAGCAATTGCAACGGCACATCGCGCCAAGCTGCGAGGCCGCTACGCCGTGGAACGGGTAGCAAGCGAAAGGGTTCTTCGTCGGCGCTGACGAGGATGGGCGTCGATCGCGGCAGATCGAGCAGCACGGTCGGCAGATCGTAGTCCGGATATTCCTCAGTCTCGCTTTGGGCAATGGAGTCGCTGCCGGGGATTTTTCGTCCGAGCAGCTCCGTTCCGAGTTCATCGATGAGCAGGATCTCGAGCTGATGCGAATGATCAGCGCTGCGATTCCTTGCCCAATCGACTAGAGCGGCGCGCCCCCCCTTGGCGAGCGCATCCGCCGCAGTGCGTGCAGCCTCCAGCAATTCTTTGTCAGCCGACTCCTGCCGCGCCGACAATACCCACGAAGTCAGGCCGATGGCGCCGAGCCCGCTGAACAGCAGTGCTGCAAAGAATGCGAGGAAAATGCGTGTGGCTAGCCGCCTCATGTGCCCGCGGTCGGCAAGGGATCAGACCGAGGCGGTCTCGATGAGCTCGTAACCGGTGCCGCGGACGGAGCGGATCTCGATCCCACTTTGACCCTGCCGCTCGAGTTTGCGCCGCAGATTGCTGACATGAGTGTCGATGCTTCGATCATAGAGAGTGAGTGTGCGCCCGAGCGCTCGTGCGGTCAGCAGGCGACGATCGACTGGCTGGCCTCGCGACGCGGCCAGTTGCTGCAACACGCGAAATTCGGCACCGGTGAGTTCGAGCGCGGTACTGCCGAGGGTGAGGCGGCGCCGACGGACGTCCAGCTTCAGGGCGCCAATCAACAGGTTCTCGGGGCCCTCGGCACTCGCCGAGTGGTCGCCTGCAGTCTCTACGCGCCGCAAGATCGCGCGAATCCGCGCGGCAAGTTCGCGGGGGTCGAAAGGTTTTGGCAAGTAATCATCGGCACCGAGTTCAAGGCCTAAAATTCGATCGATGGCCTCGCCGCGGGCTGTCAACATCAGCACCGGCAGGCGTGGTTTTCTTTGGCGGAGTTGGCGCAGCACATCGAAACCGCTGCTGCCTGGCAGCATGACATCGAGGATGACCAGATCAAAGGGACGCTCCGCCATCAGCCCTAATGCGCCGCCGCCCTCGGTAGCGGTCACGACCTGAAAGCCCTCATTGCCAAGAAATTCGGCGAGCATTGAGGCGAGATCACGATCGTCGTCAACAATCAGTATTTCGGCAGACATCGGCTGCGATGGTGCGACGAATGGCCGGTTTTGTCAGCCCGGGCCACCAAGCTTTGCAGAACTTTGCTGAACTTTTGGGAAACTTGTCGGATGACACGGGTCGAAATCGGGGACCATGTGTTGGTCTTTTTTCGTGGAGTAAGGCGATGAAATACGTGAGTGTCGTAGCGGCGCTGGCCTTGGTGGGTTCAGCAGTCGCCTTTGCCCAGATGCCGCCGCCGCCACCGGCTCCTGCGCCACCCGTTCCTGGCATGGGTGGTCCGGGAATGGATGGCCCCGGTCCGGAACGCCGTGAAATGCGGCGAATCATTATTCTCAACGACGATATGCTAACAGAAGACCTAATAGGCCCGGATGGTCGGGGTGTCACGCGCGGCGTTTTGGGTCGCATGGGTCAGGGTAGGATCATCGAAGCGTTGGGTCTCGATCCGAGAGGCGTCGAGCGCATGGTCAAGACGCTCGATCTCACGCCACAGCAGCTCGGCAAGATCACCGAGATCATGGCAACCGCGCGCCCCGAGATGCGTAACCTCGCCCGCGATATGGCAGCGGAGGCACGACGACTGCGTGAACTGACTCCGTCCGACGCGAAGTACGCGAGCGAAAGCGCGTTATGCGCTAAAAAAATCGGTGAGATGAGTGCACGCCTCGTGCAGCAGAGCGCGAACTTGCGCAGCAAGGTATGGCAGGAGCTGACCGCCGACCAGCGTAAAAAGGCCGAGAGCGTGCTGAGTCCCGAGCAGATGAATGATCGTATACAGCAGCGTATGAAGCGGATGAGGGAGCGCATTAAAGGGATGGGCCCAGGAGGGGATGGCGGTTCACCGCGTGTGGAAATATATTCTGTAGACGAAAACTTTGGTTGGGACGAAGAGGACGAAGAATTCAACCCGAGCTGATGCTTTCGTTATCGGGAGTGCCACTAAAAAGGCCCGGGGCGCTATGAGTCCCGGGCCTTTTTTCAAGCTCTTTTCAAAGGAATGATTAGTTGACCATGTTCTTCAGATTCTTGAGCGGCATCGCGCGAACCTTCTTTGAGGCCGGCTTCGCCTTGAACATCATCTTTTCGCCGGTGAAGGGGTTGACGCCTTCACGCGCCTTGGTGGCGGGCTTCTTGACGACCTTCAGCTTGGCAAGACCAGGCAGCGTGAACAGACCGTTCGCACGCAGGCTCTTCTTGATCACGCCATTGAGGGACTCGAACACCGCTGACACGTTCTTGCGTGACAGGGACGTGTCCTTCGCGATCTGGTTGAGGATTTCCGACTTGGTCGGAGGACCACCCTTTTTCGCCATCTTGGAATACTCCTGAATTTATGGGTTTTTGTGCTCGTTTGTGCATTGCCAAACACGCAGAAAAATAGCACACACGCGTTCAGTAGCAAACACTTTTTGCGAAATTTCGAGGGAAAAAACAGGTTTTTTCAGCGCTGCTTCAGCACCGAACCACCCGCGGCGAAGAATCAGCGAATAAGGATCAGCAACACCTGAATGATGATACCGGCCCACATCGGTGAAAGATCGAGTCCACCAATGGCAGGAACAGCACTGCGGATGCGCTCGAGCACCGGTTCGCATACCGATTCGAGTAAGTCCTGCAGCGGTGAGCGCACCCCGGGAGCGATAATCGAGGCGAGTGCGTAGATGAATATCGCCCAGAAATAGAGCCACAACGCCGAGCGCAGCAGTTCGGTAGCCGCCGCCAGCAGCCAAGGCAACGCATCGGGCAGCGTGCCCACCAGAACCACGCTGAGCGCAGCGGTTTGCACCAGCGCCACGGCGTACACAGCGATCAGTGAGGCGGTGTCGATGCGCCAAACGGGGGGCAATACTCGTCGCAAGGGGATGACAAGCCAGTTGCTTAAACGGACGATGGCTTCGGAGATGGGGTTACGGAAATTCGCTCGCGCCCATTGCAGCACGACTCGCAACAGGAATACGTAGAGCAGCAGTGAGAAGAAAGTTTCTGCCAAAAACAACACGACCTGATGCACCGTCAGCCTCCTAAGGCAGCTTGGCTCGAGAGTTCGCGGCTGCGACGTAACGCGGCGGTGACCGCTGCAGCGACCACGCGCTCGAGATCCTCATTACTGAACGATGCCAGCGCCGCAGCAGTCGTGCCACCTTTTGAGGAGACTGATTCACGTAGCGCGGCAAGATCGGCGCCCGGTTCGGCCATGCGCCCTGCGCCCTGCAGCGTAGCGCGAGCGAGTTCGGCAGCCACTGCCTTCGATAGACCTGCCGCCATGCCGGCTGCCGCAAGGGCTTCGGCGAAGCGGAAAAAATAGGCAGGGCCGCTGCCCGACACCGCAGTTACTACGTCCATCAGTACTTCGTCCTCGACCCAAACGACGATGCCCGCGGCGCCTAGAATGGACGCGGCGCGCGCGCGCAACGTTGCGGTCACCGCGGCGGGCGCGAATAGGCCCGTCGCCCCGACGCCTTCTAGCGCGGGGCGATTCGGCATTGCACGTACGACGGGAACCTCGGCGCCGCACCACTGCTGCAGTTGTTGCACCGAGAGTCCGGCCGCCACTGAGATAACGAGTGGGCGCTCGCGTTCGAGGCGGGCGCGCAGCGGTTGCAGGGCGCTCGCCATGTCTTGGGGTTTTACGGCTAGGACCAGCGTATCGAGGGCCGCGCCGACGGCATGCGGATCAGCGATCGTTGCCACGCTGTAATCAGCCACAAGCGCCTGCGCCGTCGCCGGATGCGACTCGATCACGCGAATGAGCGCCGGGCTCGCCCCGACCCGCAACAAGGCGGCGATGAGCGCGCGACCCATGTTGCCGCCGCCCAGAAAACCGATACCCCTGCCGAGATCGGGTGCCGTCATGCCAATGATTGTAGTCGCTCGCCGAAGAGCGCGTTGCCTATGCGCACCTGGGTGGCGCCCTCGAGGATCGCAGCCTCGAGATCACTGCTCATGCCCATCGAGAGTGTGTCGAGTGTCGGGTGGCGTTGCCGCGCCGCTTCGAACAGCAACCGCAGCTCGGCGAACCAGTAACGCTGGCGGTCGAGGGTGGATTCAGCCGGCGGCAGGGCCATGAGGCCGCGCAGTCGCAGACGTGGCAGGGCCGCGATCGCGGCGAGCAGCTCCGGTAACTCGGCGGGTATGACGCCGCCCTTGGTCGCTTCATCGCCGAGTTTGACTTGCACGCATACCGAGAGCGGAGGTACGTGAACAGGCCGTTGTTCGGCCAGCCGGGTGGCGATCTTCAAGCGATCGACGGTATGTACCCAGTCAAAATTTTCGGCGATTGGACGGGTTTTATTCGCTTGCAGCTGACCAATGAAATGCCAGGTTAGAGCCCGACTCCGCAGCGACTCGATTTTTTCGAGGGCCTCTTGCAGGTAGTTTTCGCCAAAATCTTTTTGACCGAGATCGGCGAGGGCGGCGACCGCAGCAGCCGTTTTCAGCTTGCTGACGCCGATGAGCGTGATCGATTCGCTGGTTCGGCCCGCTTGCTCGGCCGCAACGGCGATCCGTGTGCGGATCGCGGTCAGCCGTTCCGCGGGCCAGGCTACGGCCGTGCTCACGGTACCCGCGAGCTCAAACGTCGAAGACGGCGTAACCGTCGAACACTGGGCCGTCGACGCAGACCCGCTTCATGGCTGGGCCAGCGGGGGTTTTCACGCGCACCGCGCAGCCAGCGCAGCCTCCGACGGCACAGACCATGAATTCTTCGAGCGATACTTGGCAGGGCAGGCTGAAGCGCGCCGCAAGCTTTGCCGTGGCTTCGAGCATCGGCGTCGGGCCGCAGGCAAAGATTTCGACTTCGGTGCGGGCTGCGTCATCGATTGAGTTCAACCAAGCTGCAGCAAGTTCGGTGACGAAGCCATCGAAACACCCAGGGAAGCCGCAGCGACTCGCAAGTCTGGAGGGTATGCCCCAAGCATCGATCAGCGGCATCGCGGCGATAACGCCGTGAGGAATTCCAGGCACCAAAATCGTCGACGGTCGGCTCGGGAACGGAAACGGAATCTCTGAGCCCATCAGGACGAGCGGCTGCCAGTGGGCACGCGTATCGGTGCTGAGCGTCTCGGCGAGGAATACCATCGGCGGAATGCCGACCCCGCCACCGATCAACAGCGGTCGTGGTTTGCTGGGCGTAGGCTCGAAGCCGTGCCCGATGGGCCCGAGCACCGAGAGCACCTCACCGACCCGCCGCCGTGCGAGCGCCGCTAGACCGGGGCCGACTATCTTGTAGAGAATTTCGATCCAGCCGGACTGCGCATCGACGCGCATGATCGACAACGGCCGGCGCATCGGAATGTCATCGTTGACCGAAAGATGCGCAAAACTGCCGGGATGCGCACGCGCAGCGCACCTCGGCGCCTCGATACGAACGATGTACTGCTCGCCGGCAAAGGCCTGCTGCGCTAAAATCTTACCATCCTCGAGGCAGATGCTGCCGCGGTGTGCGGGATGGGTCGTGACCGTCATGTATAAACTCCGCGTAAAGTTTCTTCGAGCACGGCCATACGCACGGCGACGCCGTTGCGGACCTGATCGCGAATCACCGATTGCGCACCATCGGCAACGTCCGAGGCAATTTCCACACCGCGGTTCATCGGTTGTGGATGCATTACGATGGCGTCGCGACTAGCGCTGCGCAGGCGTTGCTGCGTCAGCCCCCATTCGGCGAAATAACTGCCTTCATCGGGAATGGCCGCGGAGCTCATCCGTTCTTTTTGGATTCGCAGTATCATGACGACATCGCAGTCAGCGATGCCCGACTCGAGTGAGCCGTGGCGCAGACAACCAGCGAATTCTTTGGTGTCGGGCATGAGTGCAGAGGGTGCAACGATGCGAATTTCGCCGGCACCGAAGGCTGCAAAGGCTTGCCACGCGGAGCGCGCGACGCGTGAGTGGCGAATATCGCCGACGATGGCGATGCGCAAACCCTCGATTCGACCTTTGTGTTGGCGCACGGTCAGCGCATCGAGCAGACCCTGCGTCGGATGCGAGCACCCGCCGGCGCCACCCGACAACACACTCACCCGATCACCGATATGCCGTGCCACCAAATCGGGGACTGAGGCGTCGGCGTCGCGCAAGACGAAGGTGTCGACTTGCATCGACTCGAGCGTGGCTACGGTATCGAGCACGCTCTCCCCCTTGAGTCGCGACGATAATTGCACTTCGATGTTGACTACATCGGCGCCGAGTCGATGCGCGGCGAGTTCAAAAGAGACCCGCGTACGCGTCGAGGGCTCGGCAAACATCACGGCCACGGTTTTACCTGCAAGCGCGGTACTGCGGGCGGCTGGCGCCCAGGCCGGAGTCGAGAAATGCTGGGCGCGGTCGAGGAGTCGCGAGAGCAGAGGCTGCGGTAATCCTTCAAGCGTGAGCAGGTGACGCAAAGATCCGTCTGCGCGCAGTTGCGTGACGGGCGATGGATACTTGGTGTTGACCATGTTCAGCGGTTGAGTCCTGCAGTATCGACTTGCAGCGTCATTCGCCGCCAAGCCAGCGTTCGAGAATCACGGTTGCCGCGGCGCTGTCGATCGCAGCCCGGTCATAGCGCTTGCGCTCGCCGGCAGTGCGCCGACCCCGCAGCGTCGCCTCGGCCTCGAGTGAGGAGTAACGCTCATCAACCATGTGCACGGGTAACTTGAGTCTGCTACCGAGCGTTTTGGCAAAGGCCGTCGCGCGCTCGGTCATCACGCTCGGTGACCTGTCGGCATTATATGGGCAGCCGACCACAAGTTGCCTCGCACCGGTTTTAATGGCTTGCGCCTCGAGCGAGCGCCATTCGATCTCGCTGAGAGCCGGCGACTTGCGTGACAGTGCTGCGAGCGGGCGTGCAGTCCGGGTCAGCGTATCGCCGACCGCGATGCCAATGCGCCGCATCCCGAAATCGAAGGCTAGCACGACCTCGGGAATGCGGAACCCTTGTCTAGGCGTGCCCTGCGACATGACTCATGCGGCCGATATCGATGCCAAGCTGCCGCCAAACGGCATGCCAGCGATCCTCGAACGGCGTGTCGAAGAGAATGCGCTCATCGACTGGCAACGAAATCCAGGCGTTATCGCGCATTTCCTGTTCGAGCTGACCGACCTCCCAGCCCGCGTAGCCAAGCGCGATGAAGGCGTCGGGTGGGCCCTCGCCGCGGGCCATAGCGGCGAGCACGTCGCGTGAGGTGGTGACGTGGATCTGCTCGGATACGGCGCGCGAAGAATCCCAGCGACCACTCGGTCTGTGTAACACGAAACCGCGATCACGATGCACTGGGCCGCCGCGCAGCACGGTGCGCGTAGCGAGTTCGACATCACTAGCCTCGAGTTTCATTTGCACGAAGATTTCGCCCAACGTCATCGACAGCGGCTTGTTGACCACAATGCCGAGCGCGCCACGCTCGCGACTGTGCTCGCAGACTAGCGTCACAGTTTGCGAGAACTCGGGATCAGCGAGCGAGGGCATCGCCACCAACAGCTGATTGGTCAGATTGCTGCCGTCGCTCATCATGTTTCCCCTCGGCTGGCCGCCTCTTAGCTTGCTGCTGCGAGCCGCCGGCGGATTGCAGCGATCAGCCTACCGGCGATGTCGATGCCGAATTGTTTGTCGAGTTCGCGGATGCCCGTGGGACTCGTGACGTTGATTTCGGTGACGTAATCGCCGATCACATCGAGACCGACGAACAGCATGCCCTGCGCGGCCAGCTGCGGACCAATCTGTGCGGCAAGAAAACGATCGCGCTCGGTGAGTGGACGGCCGACGCCAGTTGCGCCCGCCACAAGATTGCCGCGATTGTCACTGCTGCTCGGGATGCGCGCGAGAGCAAACGGCATGGGCTCGCTATCGACCAGCAGCACGCGCGAATCGCCACCGGTGACGATTTCGGGCAGGTAGCGCTGCACGATTGTAAAGTGAGAGCCGTAATCGGTGAGGGTTTCAAAGATCACGTTGGCGTTTTTGTCGCCGCGCTCGATCACGAAAATCGAGTGACCGCCCATGCCATGCAGTGGTTTGCAGACGATTTTTTCGTACTCGCCTAAGAAGGCGTGCATATCCGCCATATCGCGGGTGATCAAGGTCGCCGCGCAGCATTGCGGGAACCACGCGGTGTAGACCTTTTCGTTCATGTCACGCAGGCCGCGCGGACGATTGACCACCATCGCGCCCTGATCCTCGGCGCGCTCCAGAATATAGGTGCTGTAAATATATTCGGTATCGAACGGCGGGTCTTTGCGCATCAGGATGACGTCGATATCACCGAGACGAACTGAGCGCGACTCGCCGAGCTCGTACCAATGCGCAGGATCCTTGAATACTTTAAGCGGGCGAGCGCGACCGCAGGCGACGCCGTCCCGCAACCACAGATCACTTACCTCGAAATAAAGCAGGTCAAAGCCGTCCGCTGCTGCAGCCCAAAGCATCGCGAGCGTCGAGTCTTTTGCGAATTTTATGTCCGTTATCGGATCCATCACCACGGCGAGCGTCGGTAGGGATGTCATGCCAAATCTCCTGCGAGACATTGTAGTGCGGCGAGCGCCGCAATCCCCGCAGTTTCGGTACGCAAGATCCGTGGTCCGAGCCGAACGCCCTGAAAGCCGCTGTGCTTAGCCAGCGCGAGTTCGTCGTCGTCGAGGCCCCCTTCGGGTCCCACGAGCAGCGCAATGGGCCGGTTCGCCGCGCCCTCGCCAGTGCCCGGTAGTGCAACCGCCATCGGCGATCCGACCGCGGCTCCCAAGGTCACCGCCGATTCTGCGTTCAGTACTAGACGCAGGGTCGGGTGGGCGACAGCCTGTAACGCGGCAGCCAGCCTCAAGAGTGGGTCGATGATCGGCAGCGTATTGCGTCCGCATTGCTCGCAGGCTGCCGCAGCCACGGCTCGCCAGTGGGCGCTACGACTGTCGCCGCGGTAAGCATCGAGTTGCACAACGCTGCGCGCCGTGCTGACCGGTGCGATGCGCTGTACGCCGAGCTCGGTCGCTTTCTGCATCACCCAATCCATGCGCTCGCCGCGGGCGAGGCCCTGAAGCAGCGTGATGTGCAGCGGCGATTCGCGTTCGATAGCCAGGTGCTCAGCGAGCTCGACCCAGGCTTCGCCACGGCCGGCGAGTTCCAGCCGAGCGCGATACTCGCCGCCCTTACCATCAAAGATCGTGATCGCGGCGCCGCTGCGCAGGCGTAAAACTTTGAGTAAATGCTGGGCAGCCGGCGCCGGCAGGGCGAGTCTACGTGCGCTTGCCAGTGCACTCGCAAGGGGGGCTTCGAGAAAAACGCGAATATCCCTCATACCGACGCGCTCACGGCGATGTCGAGACCTTCGCGCGCTACGGTGACCATGAGATCGATCTCGGCGGGGGTGATCACGTAGGGCGGCATGAAATAAATGACGTTGCCCAACGGGCGCAGCAACACACCGCGTTGCAGCGCGTGCCGATAGATGTGCAGGTGCCGGCGCTCGCGCCAGTCAAAGTTTTGCCGCGCTTGCCGATCGCGGACGAATTCCACGGCGACAATCATGCCGCACTGCCTGATCTCTGCCACGTGTGGATGAGCGGCAAAAGCGCTGCGGGTCGCTGCACCGAGGTGCGCTGCCAGCGTCTGGTTGGCGACCAGCGCATCGCGCTCGCGAAACAGCTCGAGCGAAGCCAGTGCCGCTGCGCAGGCCAGCGGATTTCCCGAGTAGCTGTGCGAATGCAGAAAAGCGTTGAGCTTGATGTATTCGTCATAAAAAGCCGCGTAGATCGACTCGCGCGTCAGTACTACCGACATCGGCAGATAGCCGGCGGTGAGTCCCTTCGACAAACAAAGAAAGTCAGGCGTGATCCCAGCCTGCTCGCAAGCGAAGAGCGTGCCCGTGCGACCAAAACCGACGGCGATTTCATCTGCGATCAAATGCACCGCATGGCGATCGCAGGCTTCGCGCACGAGTCGCAGATAAAGTGGATCGTGCATGCGCATATTGCCCGCGCACTGCACGAGCGGTTCGAGGATTACCGCGGCGATGCTGTCCGCCTGCTCGGCGAGCACGGCCTCGAGCTCTGCCGCACGCCGCTTTGCGACATCGGCTGCGGTCTCGCCTGGCTCGCCGTTCGAGGCATCAGGCGATGCCACGGTGATGACATCCATGAGCAGCGGGCGGTAGATCGCCTTGTAGAGCTCGACACTGCCGACGGCGAGCGCGCCCAAAGTTTCGCCGTGATAGCTGTTGGCGAGCGTGACGAAGCGCGTCTTGCCGGCACGGCCGACGTTTTGCCAGTAGTGAAAACTCATCTTGACCGCGACCTCGATCGCGGCCGAACCGCTATCGGCAAAGAAACACCGGTTGAGTCCAGTGGGTGCCAGCGCCGTGAGTTCTGCAGCGAGGCGCGCAGCCGGTTCGTGGGTGAAGCCGGCGAACATCACGTGCGGCAGCCGGTGCAATTGCTGCTGTACCGCTGCGTTGATGCGCGGATGGGCATGTCCCCATAGATTGACCCACCACGAACTGATGGCATCGAGGTAACGATGCCCGTCGTGATCTTCGAGCCAGACACCTGCAGCCGAGCGGATGGCCACGAGCGGCATGGTCGACTCGTGGTCCTTCATTTGGGTGCAGGGGTGCCAGACGTGCGCGAGATCGAGGGCGCGCAGCCCGGCATTCGAGTACGGGCTCATGCCCCGCATTTTGGCACGATCGCGGCGCTGGCGAGGGTGCGCCGTGTATCATCGATCAAAGGGGTCGAGCAAAGGGTTTGGTCGCAGGGGGCGTCGCATCATGAACCAGCAAAACGTCGGGCGCGAAGCGCCCAAATACTACCCGTGGGCCGTGGCCGTCATGGGCATGCTCGCGCTCTTCTTGTCGAATGGCATGACCGCCACCGGCATCACCATCTTCGATCCGTCGCTGCTCGATGAATTCGGCTGGTCGCGCGGCGATTTCAAATTCCGCGACTTTCTGAACTTTGCGCTGACCGCGACCATCTCGCCCTTCGTCGGCATCCTCATCGATCGGGTCAATCCGCGTTATTTGTTGATGACCGGTTGCGGCCTGCTGACGCTCGGCTATGTCGGTTACAGCATGATCGCCAACGGCGGCCCGGTGCCCGCGATCGAAGCTATTGCCGTAGTCACTGCGCTGGGTCTGGCGGGCGTCATCGTGGTGGCG
>VGTW01000004.1 GCA_016874555.1 Gammaproteobacteria bacterium
AAGTTTCGATCTGACGACGACCGAGTTGCGGGTTGCGATTGGCATGGAGCAGACACTCCTTGGTGACCAGCAGGGTGCCCTCGCCATCCGCGTGGATCGACCCGCCCTCGCACACCAACGGCGCGCGATACCGGGCGAGCCCTTCGACATCAAGTACGCGGCGCGCGACGAGCTCATCGCGATCCCAAGGAGAATAAAGACCGCCGTTGAGTCCGCCCCAGGCGTTGAAGTGCCAGTCGACACCACGAACCTCGCCATGCCGATCCACGACGCCTGTGGGACCGACATCGCGCATCCAGGCGTCGTCGCTCTCGAGACGCAGCACGCGAATCCGCGGCTCAAGCGCCCGACGCGCCGCAACGTAGTGCGCAGGTACAACGCCCACGCTGACGGGCTCGAACTGCGCGATCGCGTGGGCGACCGCCGCAAACGCACGCTGCGCCGGCACCGCCTGCTCGCGCCAGTTATCCGGGCGCGTGGGCCAAAGCATCCAGCAGCCGCGGTGGGGCTCGAACTCCCCGGGCATGCGAAAGCCGTCGGCCGTGGGCGTAGAGGCTATCGGTGCGCTCATGCGCTAGGTTTCCTCATGGGGAGAGATTCTAGCGAAGCCACGCTGTAGAATCCGCGCCACGCCACGGCGGGGGTTTTTAAAAAATCGCCGAGCGTTTCAGGAGGAGTTTCGCAACATGACGACGGCTGCAAAAGTCACGCTGGCGCCGCCCGCTGGCGGCGCCAAGATCACCATCAAAGGCGGCAAATTGTCCGTCCCTGACAACCCGATCATTCCCTACATCGAAGGCGACGGCACGGGGCCGGATATCTGGCGCTCGAGCGTGCGCGTCCTCGACGCTGCCGTCGCCAAGGCTTACGGTGGCAAGCGTAAGATCCATTGGCTGGAAGTTTACGCCGGCGAAAAGTCGAACAAACTTTTCAATACGTGGCTGCCTGATGAAACCGTAGCCGCCTGTCGCGAATATCTGGTGTCGATCAAAGGGCCGCTTACGACGCCGGTGGGCGGCGGCATCCGTTCGCTCAACGTAGCGCTGCGGCAACTGCTCGACCTGTACGTCTGCCTGCGCCCGGTGCGCTGGTTCAAGGGTGTGCCCTCGCCCGTCAAGGCCCCGGAAAAGGTCGATATGGTGATCTTCCGCGAGAATACCGAAGACATCTACGCAGGTATTGAATTCGAACTCGGCTCGGACGAGAACAAAAAATTCAAGGAACTCTTCAAAGCAAATTTTCCCAAGGCTTACGCCAAGATTCGCTTCCCCGAGACCTCGGGCATCGGCATCAAGCCAGTGTCACTCGAGGGCACCGAGCGCCTGTTCCGTGCGGCGGTCGAATACGCCGTTGCCAACAAGCGCAAGAGCGTGACCATCGTCCACAAGGGCAACATCCAGAAGTTCACCGAAGGTGCGTTCCGCAACTGGTCCTATGCGCTCGCCGAGCGCGAGTTTCCGGGCCAGACCTATGGTTGGGAACAGTGGGAGCGGACCAAGGCTGCACATGGCGAACAGGCGGCAAATGCCGAAATGGATGCAGCAAAGAAATCGGACAAGATCATCATCAAAGATGCCATTGCCGATATCACGCTGCAGCAAGTGCTCACGCGGCCTGACGAATTCGACGTGCTCACCACCTGCAATCTCAATGGCGACTATCTCTCCGACGCGCTCGCCGCTCAGGTGGGTGGCATCGGCATTGCACCGGGCGCCAACATCAACTACGTCACGGGTCATGCCGTGTTCGAAGCCACGCACGGTACGGCGCCGAAATACGCCGACCTCGACAAGGTCAATCCGGGATCGGTGCTGCTTTCGGGCGAGATGATGCTGCGCTACATGGGCTGGAACGAGGCGGCCGACGCCGTCATCACCGCCATGGATCGCACCATCGGTCAAAAGACCGTGACCTACGATTTCGCGCGGTTGATGGCCGGCGCTAAAGAGGTTAAGTGCAGCGAGTTTGGCGACGCGCTGATCGCCAACCTGTAAGCGCATCACGGCGTCCGCCGGGGTCCTGATCGATCACGGATCCCGACGGTCGACCGCCGCGCTCGCGGCCCTGAGCCGGTTTGGCAAATCACCAAGCCGGCACGCTGCGGTGGCGCGCCCCCGCACTCGACGCTAGGATTGGGACATGCAAGCCCGCACCCCCGATGACGTTGTGGTCACCCCTCGCGATCTGCGCTTCAGCACGCAGCAGGCGCGCAATCAATATTGGCTCGGCGGTGACCCGGTGGGCACGGCGGTTCTTAACGCCCTGTCGCTGACTTTTCCCGACGGCGAAAAAATGTTCATGGATGCCGTACGGCATTTTCGCGGCCAGCTCTCCGGCAAGCTTGCCGAGGACGTCAGGCATTTTCTGGCGCAGGAAGCCACCCACGCGCGCGAACACCATGCGCTCAACGCCATCGTCGACCCGACCAAATATCCTGTCGAAGAAATCCTCACCAAGGTTCGCGAGCGCATCGCTTTCACTCGCTCGAAAGGTCCCTACGCGATCCTGCTGTCAACGATCGCACTCGAACATTTCACGGCGATGATGGCCGACATACACATGCAGAACCGCGGCCTGTTTGCCAACGCCGACCCCGAGATCGTCCGTCTGTGGCGTTGGCATGCGCTCGAACAAACCGAACACAAGGCGGTGGCCTACGACGTCTTCCTCGAGGCAACCCGGCACTGGTCGGCGTTCAAGCGCTATCGATTGCGCTGTCTCTCGATGGCGTACATCACCTTCCATTTCACGCGCAACATCGCGAACCACGCCTCACGCCTGCTCGAGGCCGACGGCTATAGCGCGCGCGAAGCCCGCAAGGCCGTGCGCCGTTTTCTTTGGAGCGACCCCGGTCTCTTCCGTCGCGGCTGGCGCAGCTACATCGCCTGGTACCGCCCGGGCTTTCACCCCTGGGATCTCGACAACCGCGCCGAGCTCGCCGACTGGCGCGCGGAATTCGACGCCTCCTGAGCACAGCCGGGTGCGCCCGGCCATTCGGCGATCCAGCGTCTGATCAACTCGAGGCCCTCGCGATGCACGAGGCTGCGGCCGAGTTCCGGCATCATTTCGCCGGGGTCATGCGCGGCCAGTCGGTAAACCATGATCGACTCATCAGGCCGACCGTGAACGAGGTCGAATTTTTTATTGCCGGTACCACGGCCTGCCGCTACCGGCGATTTGCAGACCCCAAGCGCGATCGGCGAAGTTTCTGCGGCATCGAGGGCGAGGCCCGAGGTGTCCGCTGGTCCCTGACGGTTATGGCAATGCCCACAATTGATATCGAGATAGGCGCGGGCTCGCGCCTCGAGCGTGGCCAACTCGTCGCCCCACAGCGCAGCGCGCGACCCACCGCTCGACGCTGAACCTGCGCGGGCGGCAGCGTCCAGCAGCCCCAGGTGCTCCAGATGAGTCAGCTGATTTTTTTGACCCACTTCGCCGCCATAGTCATGATCGCGATCGAGGTGACGGAACTTCAGACCAATCGGCGCCAGCGTCGCACGCTTGACGTCGCTGGCATGACAGGCCGCGCAAGGTAATACGCTCGCTCTCGTTGATCTTGACCGCATCGCCGCGGGTGTCTTCGATGGCGAGATTTTCGAGCGTGAAATCACTGGCGTTGACCAGTAGCCCCTCGGCACCCACGCGCTGATCTTTGAAGGATAACACCGTCGCGTTCATACCCGCCCCGCGGATCGTCACGCCGCTCCCACGCAGGCTGAGACTGCGATCAAGCACGTGTCTGCCAGCCGGTATTTCGATGATCTCACCCGGTTTGGCATCGAGCAGTTTTTCCTGCAGCTCGCGCTGAAAATGGTCGGGCTCAACCGCTGCCTGCTCGACCGACGACCGCTGGCCGCAGCCCGCAAGCCAGCCGAGCAGTGCGAGCGCAGCCACCGCAAGCCTCATGACCCCTCGCCTCATGACGCGTCGCTTCATACCCCAGGCCCTGCTGCGGCAATCTCCAGAGCGCGCGCGAGGTCCACCTTCAAATCTTCGACATTCTCGAGGCCGACCGAAAGGCGCACGGTACCCTCTCCGATCTCGGCTGCGGTTAGCTGTTCGGCAGAGAAATCTTCGGGTTGCATCATCTGCGGCGGCATGACGAGCGATTCGGTGGAGCCAAAACTCGGTGTACGAGCGAACAGTTTTAGAGCTTCGGCGAAGCGTCGACCACCCTCGTAGCCCGCCTTAAGATCGAAACAAATCACCGTACCGAAATCACGCATCTGCTGTCGCGCCAGTGTGTGCTTCGGGCTCGACTCGAGACCCGGGTAGCGTACTTTCGTACAACCCGGATGTTGCTCGAGAAATCGCGCGATCTCGAGTGCTGCGGCTGACTGCGCCCGATAGCGCACGAAATAGGTCTTCATGCCACGCACCATTAGCGACGCCGAGAGCGCATCGAGTTGGGCACCGAACAGACGGTAGTCGGCCCGTAAAAGATCGAGACGCGCACGATCGGCGATTACGGCACCGCCCATCACATCACCCGCACCCGTGGTGAATTTGGTGAGGCTGTGTACGAAGAAATCGACCGGAAATTCGCCGTGCTGGTGAAAGCCTGCCACCGTATTGTCGAGCACGGTCAGAGCACCGTACGTCTGCGCGAGTCGAGTGATAGTCGCGATATCGGCGATTTTATTAACCGGATTAGTCGGGCTCTCGAAGAAGACGAGCTTGGCACGCCGCGCGGCCAACTCATTCTCTAGCCCCTCGAAATCGTCGATCGACAGCATGCTGTACGTGATCCCGAACCGCGTCAGCATCTTGCGAATGATCTGCCGCGTCGGCCCATAGCCCTCGACGAAGAAAATCACGTGATCGCGCGCTTCGGTCAGACCAAACAGAGTCTGCGTGACGGCATTGACGCCGGAGGCGCTCGCCAGACAGTCCTCGCGTCCTTGCAAACCTGCCAGCAACAACTCGAGCTGACGAACTGTCGGATTGCTGACTCGGGAATAAAAGAACCCCGCCCGTTCGCCGCGCAACAGACGCAGCCCCTCCTCGATGCTGTCGGTTTCCCACTTGACGTTTTGGAAAACCGGCAGGTTCAACGGGTGGTTATCGACCGGCAGTTCAATGTCGGGCGGGTGATTGACCCGTGTTTCGTCTTTCATCAATTACCGTCACGTCGGGCCATTTGTTCCTCACACTCGCGGCGCTTTTCTTCGCGCTTCATGTAGAGCGTCGACAGCACCACACCGGTGGCGACGATCAAGACCATGATGGTGGCCAGCGCATTGATATCAGGGCTCACGCCGCGCCGCACCCGCGAGAAGATCTCCATGGGCAAGGTGGACGACCCCGGACCGGCGACGAACTGCGAGATCACCACATCGTCCCAAGAGAGCGTAAAGGCGAGCAGCCAACCCGACACGAGCGCCGGCAGAATCAGCGGCAAGGTAATACGGAAAAACACCGTCGCAGGTCTGGCACCTAAATCCAATGCCGCCTCTTCGAGTGCGTCGTCAAAACCTGCCAGTCGCGACTGCACGACCACGGTTACATAGGCCATGGCAAAAGTGATGTGCGCGATAGTGATGGTGAGCATCCCGCGGCCCTCGGGCCAGCCAATCAGCTGCTCGAGCGAGACAAACAGCAGCAGCATCGCAATACCCGTGATGACCTCGGGCATGACGAGCGGCGCCGTAGTCATCGCCGACAGGAACGCACGACCGCGAAACGGCCGGAAACGTGTAAGCACCAGACCGGCGATCGTGCCGATAATTACCGCGCCGGTCGCGGTCATCGCTGCCACCTTCAAACTGATCCATGCGGCGCCCAGCAACTGATCGTTCTCGAGCAAGCGCACATACCAACGCAAGGTCGGCGAGTTATCCGCGTCCCACACCGTGACCAGTCGCGAATTATTGAAAGAGAAGAAAATCATCGAAAGGATAGGCACGTAGAGAAACGCGAGCCCGAGCCCCAGCATGCCGTTACGGAACCAACCGTGTCTCACCAGCGCACCTTCAACGTCGTGCCGCCTCGAGTTCGCGTCGCTGGTAACGCTGGAAAAGCATTATTGGAATCAACAACATGATCAGCAGTGCGATCGCGACCGCACTCGCCACCGGCCAGTTGCGCGCGCTAAAGAATTGTGCCGACAACACGGTGCCGATCATCAATTGATCCGTTCGCCCGAGCAGCGAGGGGATCACGTACTCACCGACCGCCGGGATGAACACCAGCAAACAGCCGGCCACGATGCCGGGCATGGAGAGCGGCAGCGTGATCCGAAAAAAAGTCTTGATCGGCGAAGCGCCGAGATCGGCTGCGGCCTCGAGCAAGGTGAGGTCATGCTTCTCGAGGTTGGAATACAGCGGCAAGATCATGAACGGCAGGTACGAATAGACGATGCCGATGTAGACCGCGAAATCGGTGTATAGCAAGGGGAGCGGTTGATCGATGATGCCGAGCGCGAGCAAGCTGTTGTTGATCACCCCGTTAGTTTTCAGCAAACCGATCCACGCGTAGACGCGCAGCAGAAACGAGGTCCAAAACGGCAAGATAATCAGCATTAAAAACAGATTGCGGGTGGTGGGCGGACAGCGCGCGATCGCATAGGCCATCGGATAGCCAACCAGCAGGCAGAGCACGGTCGAGATCGCCGCGACCTTCACCGAATACAGAAAGGTCCCGAGGTATAGCGGATCGTCGAGCAGCACCTCGTAATTCGAAACATTGAGCGTGGCGACGAAGCGCTGGGTTTCTTCGACCCAGGAAAAGAGCGGCGCATAGCCCGGCTGGATCGGCTGCATCCACGAGAACGAGATCTTTAGGACGATCAGGAACGGGATCGCGAAGAACAGCAACAGCCAAAAATAGGGAACGCCGATGACGAGGCGTTTGCCGAACCAGGCCTGCAGCGTCTCGAGCGCCTTGTTCATGGCTGGCGTTTCACCGGCTCAGACCGTCAGCACCACGGGGCTCGAAGGGTGCCAGGACAGATACACCACTTCGTCCCAGACGATGCGTTCGTCGGCATGACGCTCGGTATTCGGGATGGTCCCCCGCACCAGACGCCCGGAGTCGAGGCGCACGAGATACACCGACATATCCCCCATGTAGGCGATTTCTTTGACCGTACCGCGCGCCCGGTTCTCGCTACCGGCGGGTTCGCTGCGCGTAAGCTCGATTTTTTCAGGGCGTATGGCGACCGCCACTTTGGCCTCCGGCGCAGCGCTGATGCCGTGGCTCACGTAGACCGTGGCGTCGAGCTCGGGGCAGCGAATGCGTACATGACCGGGCTCGTCCTCGGTAAGCTGCCCCTCGAACATGTTCACCGAACCAATGAAGTCGGCCACGAAGCGCGAACTCGGGAATTCGTAAATATCGGTGGGCGTACCGACCTGGACAATCTGCCCCTTGCTCATGACGCCGATGCGCGACGCGAGCGTCATCGCCTCTTCCTGATCGTGGGTCACCACGACGAAGGTAACGCCAAGTTGCTCCTGCAAATTGATGAGCTCGAACTGCGTGTGCTCGCGAAGCTTCTTGTCGAGTGCACCGAGTGGCTCATCCAGCAACAGGAGCTTAGGTTTTTTGATGAGCGCACGCGCGAGTGCCACGCGTTGTCGCTGGCCACCCGATAGCTGATGCGGCTTGCGACGTGCGAACTCGCCGAGCTTGACGATCTCGAGCATCTCGCCGACGCGTCGTTCAATCTCGGTCTTGCCGAGCCCCTCCTGCTCGAGTCCGAATGCCACGTTCTTCGCCACCGTCATATGCGGGAACAGCGCATATGACTGAAACATCATGTTGACAGGCCGCTCATAGGGCGGGATACCGGCCATATCCTGATCATCGATCAGGATGCGCCCTGCGGTCGGCGATTCGAAGCCCGCGAGCATGCGCAGTAAGGTGGTCTTGCCGCAGCCAGACCCACCGAGCAGACAAAAGATTTCGCCTTTGAAGATGCTGAGCGAGACGCTGTCGACGGCGACGAATTCCCCGAAACGCTTGGTGACGCCTTCGATACGGACGTATTCCTGCCCGCGGTCGACCGTTTTGTACGACATATCCCGCCCCCTCGAGAATGTCAGGGCTGCGCGGAACCTGCGCTCCGCGCAGCCGCTTTTTTGGCCCGCTTTACTGACCGGCCTTGAAGCGCGTCCAGGTGGCAGTCAGCTGCTGCGTGAACGCGTCGCTCTCGGCGAGATCCACGTTGAGCTTCGGCTTGACCTCGGCAGTCGGGTAGATGCCGGGATCCGCAAGAATCTCCGGCTTGACCATCGACACCGACGCGGCATTACTACTCGCATAGTTGACGTAGTTGGTGTTCTTCGCGGCGACATCAGGACGCAACAAATAATTGATGAACGCATAGGCGTTAGCGACGTTCTTCGCATCCCTCGGAATTGCTAGCATGTCGAAGAACATCACCGCACCTTCGCGCGGGATCTTGTACGCCACTTCAACCTTGTTGTTGGCCTCAGCGGAACGATCACGCGCCTGCAACACATCGCCCGACCAGCCGAGCGTCAAGCAAATCTCGCCGTTGGCGAGGTCGTCGATGTACTTCGACGAGTGTGCATATTTGATGAACGGACGAATCGACATCAACGTCTTCTCCGCAGCCGCCAAATCTTCAGGGCTTTCGCTGTTCGGATCCTTGCCAAGATAAATGAGGACGGTGCCGAGTACTTCCGAGGGGGCATCGAGAACCGACACGCCACAATCTTCGAACTTGGAGACAATCTTCGGATCGTAGAACATCGCAAAGCTATCGACCGGCGCGTCAGGCATGCGCGCCTGGATCTTTGCGACATTGAACCCCACACCCGAAGTACCCCAAAGATAATTCACCGAGTGCTCGTTGTCCGGATCGTGGCGCGCAATCTGCGCAGTGAGCTCCGGATCGAGGTTCTTTAGATTCGGCAGCTTGCTCTTATCGAGCTTCTGGAAAATGCCCGCCTTGATCTGCCTCTCGAGGAACGAGGCCGAGGGCACGACGATGTCATAACCCGTGCTGCCCGCGAGCAACTTGGTCTCGAGTAACTCATTCGAGTCGAACACGTCATAGGTCACATCGATGCCGGTTTCCTTCTCAAAATCGGCGATCACCGATTCGTCGATGTAATCGGACCAGTTGTAGACGTTGAGAACCTGGGCCTCTGCAGCCTCTTCCTTCTTGCCGCCACAGGCAGCGAGCAGGACGGCCGCCGACACAGCGGCAATGACCGTACGGACAGCGTTTTCCATATTCGAGCGGACTCCGGTGAAAAACCGCGATGATGCGGCGACGAAGTCGCTTTTATAACGCAGCCCTCGGACCTAGGAAAGCCTGCCCTGCCTCAGCGTGGCAACCAGCCGTCCTGCGCGAGGCCGGCGTACAGTTGGTCGAGCGTCAGCGCTGCCTTGCTGATGAGTTCTTCGATCTCGGTGCGGGTAATGACTAGTGGCGGCGCCACGATCAAGGTATCCCAAACTGCGCGCATCACAAGCCCATTGCGGATTGCAAGATCGCGGCCGCGCGAACCGACGGTACCGCGCTCCTTAAAAAACTGTCTCGAGGGTTTCGCGGGTACAAGTTCGAGTGCGCCGAAAAGCCCTAAGGCCCGCGCCTCGCCGACAAGAGGATGCGCGGCCAGCTCGCGCCAACGTGCCGCCCAGTACGGCGCCAGATCCTCGCGTACCCGCTCGATCACCCGCTCGCGGTGCAGGATGTCGAGATTGGCGAGCGCCACCGCCGCCGCTACCGGATGCCCTGAATAGGTGTAGCCGTGTGCGAACTCGCCGCCGGTCTCAATGAAAACTTCAGCCACGCGATCGCTCACCATCAGCGCGCCCAAGGGCTGATAGCCCGAGGTGATCGCTTTGGCGAGCGTCATGAAATCGGGACGGGTGCCGAAGTGCTCACAGCCAAACCAGCGACCGGTGCGCCCGAAGCCGCAGATCACCTCATCCGAAGCAAACAAAATGCCGTATTTATCGACGATGCGTTGCACCTCGGGCCAGTAGGTCTTCGGCGGAATAATCACCCCGCCCGCCCCCTGCACCGGCTCGCCGATGAAAGCGGCGACACGCTGCGGGCCGATCTCGAGAATCTTGGCCTCGAGCTCACGCGCGACGCGCAAGCCGAACTCGGACGGGTCGAGATCGCCGCCGCACTCGAACCAATAGGGCTGCCCGATATGCACGATGTCTGGAATCGGCAGTCCACCCTGTGCGTGCATGGCTTTCATGCCGCCGAGCGATGCGCCCGCCATGGTGCTGCCATGGTAGCCGTTCCAGCGACTGATGATCACCGTGCGCTCGGACTCGCCGCGCAGCGCCCAGTAGCGACGAGCGAGCCGTACAAAGGTGTCGTTCGACTCGCTGCCCGAGCCAGTGAAAAACACGTGTTTGAAGTGCGGCGGTGACAACTCGGCGAGTCGCGCGGCAAGTTCGATCGCCGGCGGATTGGCGCATTGAAAAAAGCTGTTGTAGTACGGCAGCTCCTGCATTTGCCGATAGGCGACCTCGGCGAGCTCGCGCCGCCCATAGCCGAGCGCAACGCACCACAATCCCGACATGCCATCGAGAATCCGATTGCCCTCGCTGTCATACAAATAAATCCCCTCAGCGCGCGTGATCACACGCGTGCCGCGGGCCGCGAGGGCGCTTGTGTCGGTGAAGGGATGCAAATAGTGCGCAGCGTCTAGCGCCTGCCACTCGCGCGTCGTGCGCATTTTAGAGGAAGCAGTCATCGCCCCATTTTAATTATAAAGTCGACTTGGGCGCGCCGTCGCGAGGTCTACTCAGACGTTGAGCAACAAGTGCTCGCGCTCCCAGGAACTGATCACCTGAAGAAAGACCTCGTACTCGGCCTCCTTCACCAGCGTGAACGCCGACACGAAACTCTCGCCAAGAATCTCGATCAAGGGATCGCACTCGCGCAGCAAGCGAACGGCCTCATCGAGGCTGCGCGGCAACGAGAACGGCAAATCGTGGGCGCTGCCGGTGATCGGTTCGGTGGGCGACAACCCCTGAACCATGCCGAGGTAACCGCAGGCGAGCGAGGCGGCGCTCGCGAGATAGGGGTTGGCATCGGCACCCGACAAGCGATTCTCGACACGACGCGACTTCGGGTCCGACCCGGGTATGCGCAAACCTGCGGTACGATTGTCGTAGCCCCACTGCACGTTGATCGGTGCCACCTCAAAGCGCGTGATGCGCCGATACGAATTCACGTTCGGCGCGAGCAGCGCCATAGCCGCCGGTAAATACCGTTGCAGGCCGGCAATATGCGAAAAGAATAACTGCGTTGGTGTGCCGTCGCCATTAGAAAACACGTTCTTGCTGGTTTTGCGATCGACAACACTCTGGTGAATGTGCATCGCACTGCCTGGCTCCTTGGCATGCGGCTTCGCCATGAAGGTCGCATACATCTTGTGACGCATCGCAGCCTCGCGCGCCGTGCGTTTGAACATGAAGGCCTGATCAGCAAGATCGAGTGCGTTACCATGCAACAGATTGATTTCCATCTGCGCCGGCCCGTCCTCGTGGATGAGCGTGTCGATTGCGATATCCTGCTCTTCGCAAAATTGATAGACGTCATCGAACAGCGGATCAAATTCATTGACCGCCGCAATGCTGTAGGACTGCCGCCCGGGCTCGGCGCGCCCCGAGCGTCCGATCGGTGGCTTGAGCGGATAATCGGCATCGATATTCGGCTCGACGAGATAAAACTCGAGCTCGGGCGCCACGACGGGCTCCCAGCCTTTTTGCGCATAAAGATCGAGCACGTAGCGCAACACTTCACGCGGCGCCATCTTCACGCGCCGACCGTCGGCATAGAAACAATCGTGGATCACCTGCGCCGTGGGCTCTGGCGTCCACGGCACGCGACGAATGGTGTTTGGATCGGGCTTCAGGACAATGTCGATCTCCGCCGGACTCATTGCTGCAGCAGTTTCTTCGGGGTAATCGCCGGTCACCGTCTGCAGGAAAATGCTCTCAGGCAGGCGCATGCCCTGATCGGCCTGAAACTTTTGCGCAGGCATGAGTTTGCCGCGAGCGATTCCGGCCATGTCAGGCACGATCGCCTCGATTTCCTGAATGTTGTGCTCACGGAAAAACTCCGAAATCTGATCTGTCATGATACGAACCTCTGGCGGGCGCGCACCCGGGCGGCCTCGCCGAAAGCGGCGAACATCGCCACCGAAAAATCATTGGCCATCACGCGCCACTCCGGATGCCACTGCACCGCATAGGTGAAGGCCTTGGCATCGGGCAGCGAGAACGCCTCGATTAGGCCGTCAACCGCGCGCGCCTCGACCCGCAGCCGCGGCGCGAGTTCCTTGACCCCCTGTGAATGGAGGGAGTTCACCGCAATCCGCTCCGCCCCACCCGCCCACTCGCGCAGGCGCCCGGGCTCGAGCAGCACCTCGTGCGCCGGTGCGTACTGCGAATCAAGTCGCGCCGATTTATCCTCGCGGTGATCTAGTAATTCCGGCAGGTCGTACACGCGCTGCCAGAGCTTGCCGCCCATGGCGACGTTCATTTCCTGAAACCCGCGACAGATGCCGAGGATCGGCACGCCTGCCGTGATTGCGCTGCGAATCAGTGGCAGCGTGGTCGCGTCGCGCTCGGGATCGTGCAACGTACCGAGCTCGCTCGGCCCCTCTTCGTAATGATGCGGTTCCACGTTCGAGGGACTACCCGGAAAAAGCAGACCATCCAAACCCGCGAGTAACTCGACAACCGCAAGCGGCTCGGGCAGCACGGGGATCACGAGCGGCAGGGCACCCGCAGCACGGACGACGGCATGCGCGTACTTCTCCCCGACCATGTGGAAGGGATGCGGACCGACCATGCGACGGTCGGCGGGTATACCAATGACTGGGCGCGCGGACATAAGGGAGACGGCGCTCGGAGACGAGCCGAGACCACACGTATTAAAACACAGCAGACCCCTGTATACCCGTCCAGCCATTGAGATTATTGCAGTAAGTTATTGTTTTTATTGAATCTATATTCATGTAAGTTGTTGCCGTTCAGAGGCCCTTACACTTATGCTGCGTTTTTCTTGCGGGGCCTCATGACGGCTTTTCCAGAACTCGAGCGCTTCCTCGAACGCTACCCGCAGACGCGTCATGTCGACGTCTTCCTGAGCGATCTCAATACCGTCGAGCGCGGCAAGCGGATCGAGCGCGAGGCACTCGAGCGCCTCTACGCCCAGGGCATGCTGCTGCCCGGCTCGATGTTCGCCCTCGACGTTTTGGGCGGCACCATTCAGGCAACCGGTCTCGGCTTCGACGAGGGCGATGCCGACCGCCCCTGCAAACCGCTGCCCGGCAGCTTGGTGCCGGTACCTTGGCAAAGTGGTGATATCGCTCAGCTGCAAGTCTCGATGTACGAACACGATGGTCGGCCGTTTTTCGCCGACCCGCGCAACGTGCTCGCGCGAGTGATGGACAAGTTCCACCGACTGAACCTCACGCCGGTGGTGGCGATCGAATACGAGTTCTATCTCATCGATCGAGCCCGCACGTCCGCGGGCCAGCCTCAGCCTCTACCGCTTCCGCTCAGCGGTCGAAGAGAGTTTAGAACTCAGATCAATTCGATGTCGGATCTCGGTGAGTATTCGAAAGTTTTATCGCGCATTGACGAGGTCGCGCGTGCCCAAGGTCTGCCCGTGACCAGCGCCCTAGCGGAATATGGGCCTGGCCAATTCGAGGTCAACCTCGCCCACCGCGCCGACGCCCTGCAGGCCTGCGATGAGGCCCTGCGCTTTAAGCGTGTGGTACGCGGCGTCGCCCGCGAGCAGGGTGGGGATGCCACCTTCCTGCCGAAGCCCTACCGAGAGATGGCGGGCTCTGGTCTGCACGTACACGTCAGCCTGCTCGATGCGGCGGGTGCAAACCTCTTTGCCTGCCCAGATCCCGCGGCTGCGGGTGAGGACGCACCGTATCACGGCGTCGAAAGCAGCGCCCTGCGCCATGCGCTGGGCGGTCTGCTGCGCACCATGGGCGACAGCGTCGCCGTATGTGCGCCTGGCCCGAACTCCTATAGACGCTTTAGACCCGAGGCCTACGTGCCGATGACCCCCTCGTGGTCAGTCA
This sequence comes from Gammaproteobacteria bacterium, assembly GCA_016874555.1. Lineage (GTDB taxonomy): Bacteria > Pseudomonadota > Gammaproteobacteria > Steroidobacterales > Steroidobacteraceae > UBA964. Next base: position 14,049 of record VGTW01000004.1, read on the forward strand.
ATAACCGCGGCTCGGCGCTGCGCTTACCGGTCAGCGACGAGCGTAATCGGCGCATTGAACATCGCCTCGCGGGGGCGGATGCCAACCCATATTTGGTGGTGGCCTGGGTGCTGGCCAGCATCCACCACGGCATCGCCGAGGGGCTGGAGCCGATCGCCCCGGTCCGTGGTAACGCCTATCGCGAAAGCGGCGAAACGCTGCCCACCCATTGGGCGAGCGCCATCGAACGTTTCCGTCGAAGCGAGTTCGCCGAGGGCTACCTCGGCCGACTTTTCCGCGACCACTACGCCACCGTCAAGCAGGCCGAAGCCGACGAGTTCAACTCTTACGTCACGCCGCTCGAGATGCAGTGGTACCTCGGCGCGATCTGAGCTTATGAGCCCGCACGTCGACTCCTGGTACGCCGCCAGTGCTGCCGCCAACGCCGCGGCAACGCCGCCGCGCCCCACCCTCACAGGCTTGGTCGAGGTCGATGTCGGTGTGGTTGGCGGCGGCATCGCCGGTTGCTCGGCCGCACTGCATCTGGCCGAGCGCGGCTATCGCGTCGCACTGCTCGAGGCCGAAGTCATCGGCTGGGGCGCCTCGGGACGCAGCGGTGCGCAGGCCATCACCGGCGTCGCCTGCGGGCAAAGCAAGCTCGAATCTTTGGTCGGTGCCGGCGATGCGCGGCGGATATGGGATATGAGTGTTGAGGCGCTCACCCTGCAGCGCGAGCTCATTCAAAAATATACGATCGATTGTGACTACGTCACTGGACAAATGCATGTCGCCCTCAAGCCGAGGCAGGAACGCGAGCTACGCGACGAAGTCGAAATGCTGAATCGACGCTACGGCTATCACTCAGTGCGCATGGTCGAACGCGACGAGCTTCGTAGCCTGATCGCCACCGACCTCTATATCGCGGGTACGCTCGACCCGCTCTGCGGGCATCTGCATCCGCTCAAATATACGCAGGGACTGGCCGCGACTGCCGAGCGACTCGGCGTTAAAATATTCGAGCACTCGCGGGCGCTGAGTTACACGCGGGGGACGGGCCTGGCCGTCCGAACCGCCCAAGGCGAGCTCCGCTGCCGGCAGCTCGCGCTCTGCGGTAACGCCTGGCTCGGATCCACCGCGCCGGCGCTCGCGAGAAAAATCATCGGTGTCGGCACCTACATCATCGCGACGCAAGTCCTCGGGGCCGAGCGCGCTGCGGCACTCATTCGCAACAATGCCGCGGTCACCGATATCAATTGGGTAATCGATTATTTTCGGCGTTCAGCAGATCATCGTCTGCTCTTCGGTGGGCGGGTGAGCTACTCGGGTCTCGATCCGCTGGGCACACGCCGCGCGACACGAGCGCGAATGCTCAAAGTTTTCCCGCAGCTCGCCGAGGTGGGCGTGGACTACTCCTGGGGCGGACTCGTCGACATCACGATCAATCGCGCGCCGCATTTTGGCGAACTTGAGCCTAACGTGTATTTTGTGCAGGGCTTCAGCGGCCACGGCATTGCGCTCGCCGGTCTTGCTGGCAAACTATTGGCCGAAGCCATCAGTGGTCAAAGCGAACGCTTCGATATCTTTGCGCGCATTCGGCACCGCGATTTTCCCGGGGGCACGGCGCTGCGCCGACCTGCCCTCGTTCTGGCGATGCTGTGGTATCGCCTGCGTGACCTGATGTAGCGCGGATGGCTATCGCGTGCGCGGTATGCGCGCTTTAAACAAGTGGTTAATGATGAGCGAAGCGGCGCAGCATCGGTCTGAGTCGCTGTTCGGTAATCTCGGCCACCACTGAATACGCAGAGGGCACGACCACCAGCGAGAGCAGTGTCGAGGTGATCAGACCGCCGATCACCGACACCCCGAGTGGCGTACGGAAATTGCCGTCCGCACCGAGACCCAAGGCAATCGGCAACATGCCGGCGCCCATGGCGAGCGTGGTCATGATCACCGGGCGGGCCCTCTTGCGACAGGCATCGATCAACGCCTCGTCGCGCGACATCCCGGCCCGCTCGCCGAGAATCGCGTAATCGACGATCAGGATGGAATTTTTGACGGCAATACCATTGAGCAGCAGTAGGCCGATCAAGGACGGCAGCGACAGCGCGGTGCCCGTGAGCAGCAGCAGACCGAACGCACCGCCGCCACATAGCGGTACCGCGGCCAAAATGACGATCGGTTGCGTGCCGCTGTGGAATAGCAGCACCAAGACCAAATAAACCGAAACGATCCCGGCGAGCAACGCGAGCACGAAGCCGACGAATAGCTCGACGAAAGCCTCGGAATCGCCGGCCGGCAGAATGCGCACGCCCGGCGGCAGATTTTGCATCGCGGGCATGGCGCTCACTTTAGACATGACGTCGCCTAGCGGCAATCCATTAAGCTCTGCCGAGACCGTGACCGTGCGCTCGCGATTAAGGCGATCGATACGCGCCGGACCACTGCCCTCGGTGATGTCTGCCACCGACGACAGCGGCACCGGACCGCTTTTACCGGGCACCCGCAACTGCTGCAGCACGGCGGGGTCGGTGAGCGATGAGCCCGCGAGCTGCACGCGGATCGGCACCTGGCGCTCGGCCAAATTGAGTTTGGCCAGACGCTGACGGATATCGCCGCTGGTCGCAATTCGCGCGGCATCTGCAATATCGACGGTGGAGACACCGAGATCCGCCGCGCGCGCGGGGTCAGGTCGAATGACGATTTCGGGGCGCAGCAAGGCCGCTGTGGTGGTCACCGAACCGATGCCGGGAACGGTGCGTATCGCCGCGGCAATCTCGCGCGAAGCCACGGCCAGTTGCTCGGAATCTCGACCGCCAATCGCAAGCGTCAGCCGATCACCCGGGCCACCGGCGGTAAAACCCACCCGGACGCCAGGCAAGTCAGCGAGTGACTTGCGGACCGAATCTTCGATCTCGGAACTCGTACGGGTGCGATCTTCGGCGAACTGCAACGTCATGCTGAGGCGCCGTACTTCGGGGAAGCTAATGCCCGCGCTCATGGTGTCGCCGCTCTCGCCGCCGACCGTGGTGAAGACACGAACCACGTCCGGAACTGTTGCCCGGAGACGCGCCCGCACCTCGGCCGCCACCTCGAGCGAATCACTGAGGCGCACCCCCGGCGGCAGCTCAACCTGCAATTGCGCGCGCGAGTTATCCGTTATTGGAAGAAATGTTTTCGGGATCAACGGGATCAAGGCCAGTGAACCTACGAACGTCGCCGTGGCGAGCGCGAGTACGCGCGCCCGGTGATGGATGGCAAATTCCACCCAGCGAAGATAACGCTGCATTAAATGTGAATCGGTGGCCACCTTCGGTTCGCCGCGCATGAAATAGCCGGCGAGCATCGGCGTCAGCAAGCGCGCCACCAGCAGCGAGAACAGCACCGCCGCCGCAGCTGTCCAGCCAAACTCGCGGAAAAACTTACCAGTGACTCCGGGCATGAACGCCACCGGAATGAACACTGCAGCCAGCGTCACCGAAGTGGCAATCACCGCAATGCCAATCTCGTCGGCTGCATCGACAGCCGCCTCCATGGGCGGCTTGCCCATCGCACGATGCCGCGCTACATTCTCGACTTCGACGATCGCATCATCGATCAGCACGCCGATCACCACGGCCAATGCAAGCAGGGTGAGCAGGTTCAAGGAGAAGCCGAGGAAGTGCATGACGCCGAAAGTCGGAATCACCGACAGCGGCAAGGCCAGCGCCGAGATCAGGGTGGCGCGCCACTCGCGCAAAAAGAACCAGACAACGATCACCGCCAGCAGCGCACCCTCAAGCAGCATATCCATCGAGGCGTCGTAAGAATTCTCTGCTCTCTCGACCGTGGCCTGCACCTCGGTGAAGCGCACCTCGGGATGCTCGCTCTGCAACTGCGCGATCCGCTTGCGTATGCCCTCGCCGACGGCGACTTCGCCGGAGCCCGCCGTACGGCGCGTAGAGAATCCGACAACATGCTTTTCATCGAGCATCGCCGCCGCGCGCGGCTCGGCGGCCCCGTCAGTGACGGTGGCGATGGCCGACAGTCGCACCGTACGTCCGTCGGGCAGATAGATCGGATAATCGGCCAAATCTTGCGCATTGCGCACGATCGCCACGGTGCGCACCGACTGCTCGGCACCGCCCGCCTCGGTGCGGCCACCCGGGCGCTCGACCTGCAACCGGGCTAGCTGGCCGGAAACCGCGCCCGCCGTCACGCCTAGCGCTTGCAGCGCCTCCGGGCGTAAATCGACGCGCACCTCGCGATCGACACCGCCGATCCGCGTGACCGAACCCACCCCCGCCACGCCGTAAATCGCCTTGGCTACGTTGTCATCGACGAACCACGACAGTTCGTCGGGGGCGAGCCGATCGGACTCAACGGCATAAGCCATCAAGGTCCCGCCTACCAAAGAAATACGCTGGATGATGGGCTCGTCCATGTCCTGTGGCAGGTCGCGTCGCACGCGAGCCACTGCATCTTTGACTTCATCGAGCGCACGATCGAGATCGCGTCCCAATTCGAATTCGATATTGATGACCGTCGTGCCCTCACTGATCGAGGAATTGATACGGTCGATACCCGGAATCGAAGCGACGGCATCTTCGATCTTGCGCGTGACGTCCGTCTCCATGGTCGCCGGCGGCGCGCCCGAGTAACTAACTGTGATTCTAATAGTCGGCAGTGCGATATCGGGCAGCTGCGAAATCGGCAACAGCCGCCAGCCCCAAAAGCCCGCGAGAACCAGCACGACAAACAACAGGACCGAGGGCAGCGGGTACTTGATGCCCCAGCGTGACAAATTCATCGCCGCGACCTCACGACGCGTTGCCGTTTACGACCTTGACGATGTCACTGTCACTCAAAAATCCGGCGCCACGAGCGACCACGCGCTCACCGGCTCTCACACCCGAGAGCACCTCAATATGATCGCCCTGCGGCGGACCCGAGCTGATTCGCCGCTGAACGACCTTGCTGCCCTCGCCCATCACGAAGACATACGGATAGCCGTCGCGAAACACGACTGACTGACGCGGCACAACAGTTACCTCAGCCTGGCCGACCCGCAGGCGACCCTCGGCGAACATGCCGGCCCGCAACGCGCCGGGTTGCTTGAGATCCGCGTAGACGAGCGCAGTGCGCGTCTGCGGGTCTAGCGACGGTGAGACGGCGCGAATCATGCCCTGTACGGCTTCGCCGCCCGGTCCGCGCAGATCGACCGTGGCGCCCGGCCTGATGCGCGGCAGATCGTTCTCGGCCACCTGCGCCCGCCACTCGAGACGACCGCGACGGATGAGCCGCAGCAGTTCTCCCCCTGCGACCACCTGTCCGGGCTGCACGTTACGGGCCGAAATGATCCCGGCATCGGGGGCGCGCAAGGTCGCAAACCCGAGTCGCAGACGGGCTGCCTCACGCTCGGCCTCGGCGGCAAGACGCTGTGCCTCGGCGCGCGCCCGATTGGCACGAAGCACTTCGAAATCATTGGTTGAGATGAGATTGCGCTCGAGCAGACTCTTACCGCGATTTTCTTGGGACACGGCGAGCTCCGCATTCGCGGCTGCCTGCGCGAGACTGGCGTCGGCCTGTCGCGCCTGCACCTCGAGCGTCCGCCGATCCAGTTCGACCAGCGCCTGCCCGGCTGTCACCCGATCGCCCGGCTCGACCAGCACGTTGGCCACACGGATACCGGCGAGCTCGACTCCCAAAGACATCTCTTGCCACGCCGCCACCGAACCCGAGGCGACGATTTCGCGGTCGATGGCACGCCGCTCGGCGACCACCAAAGTGACGGTGAGGGACGAGGCCGCGAGTGGCGGCGTTTTACTACCGCGCGAGCAGCCGACCAGCGTGAGCGACGCGAGCGCGAAAACGGCTACGGCCGCAAGTCGAGTAATTCGCGGGGACATGCGTGGCGACACGATACGCACCTCTCGGTGACAACCGCCACCATGGTCACCCAGGCGACCATGGTGAGGCCATCATATGCTACCGCAGCTCAAAACAACTGTGGATACTGGAGTTCCGCGAGAAATCCGCGGGCACGGTGGCCCTCGTCACGTCACTTACCTGATATCGAGACGACAACACCGGGTCGAGACGAAACCTTTGCGCGTTGGTCGAAAAAATCAGCAGGCCATCGCGCTCGAGTAGGCTCATGCAGGCCTCGATCAACGCCACGTGGTCACGCTGCACATCGAATACACCGTCCATGCGCTTGCTGTTAGAGAAAGTAGGCGGGTCGCAAAAGATGAGGCCGTAACGCTCGTTGCGCCGCGCCGCCTCATCGAGCCATTCGCGCACATCGGCACGTACGAACTCATGCTGCGGTCCGGCGAGCCCGTTGAGCTCCAAGTTGGCGCGCGCCCAATCAAGATAGGTCGCAGATAAATCTACCGTGGTGCTTGCCCTTGCGCCACCAGCAACCGCATGGACCGTAGCCGTGCCGGTATAGGCAAATAAATTGAAAAATCTTTTGCCTGGCGCCGCAGCGCGCAGTCGCGCGCGCGTCAGGCGATGATCAAGGAAAAGCCCCGTATCGAGGTAATCCGCAAAGTTCACCCGAAAACGCAAACCATCTTCAGCAACCACGTGGAATTCGCCGCGCTCGTCTCGCTTGGTGTACTGCTCGCCGCGCTTGATGCGCCGTCGCGTGCGCAGCTGCACGTGATCGGCAGGAATCCCCGTCGCCTCGACCAGCCCCGCGAGGGCCTCGCTGCGACGCTTACGCACGGTTTCCTCCGGGATCGCAGCAGGCGCCTGGTACTCCTGCACCACGAGCCAACGCTCAGCTACACCAACGTCGCCCGCACGGGCCGTCGCCGATTCATAGAGGTCGATGGCGAAGGCGTACTCCGGCATGTCAGCATCGTAAAGACGAAAACACGACACCCCAGCGCGCTGGCGCCAAGAGGCCAGCTGTTTGAGATTTTTACGAATGCGGTTGGCAAACATCTGCGCGCCCGGGCTGCTCGCGAGTGCAGTATCGATCTGCATCCCTTGCTTCGGTCGCAGGTCGCGCTCGGCCTCGCTGCCGACACGAATGCGCAGCAGACGGCACTCGAGCGCACCGTTCCAGAACGGATGCACACGATGCGCACGCAGCCCGAGCTCCAGACCCAAGGAAGCTTCGCCCGTGAGCACCGCAGCCTGCCAGCCCGCGAAGCGCTCGCGTAACACTTGGCCGAGTTCGCGAAAGACAGCGGTAGCGGCTGCCGTATCGCCGAGGCGCAATCCCCAGGGCGGATTGGTGCAGAGCAGACCATGCGCGGCGTGGGCCGTCGCCTCCGCGAGCGAGCGTGCCTCGAACGTGGTAATCGCAGCAACGCCCGCATGGGACGCGCTCAGGCGCGCCTCACGCAGCACGGCGCGATCGAGATCGCGGCCGATAAGGCGCAGTCCGCGTTGCTCGCAGGCCGCAAGACCCGCGACTGCCCGCGCCTCGCCCGCGGCAACCAGCCGCGACCACAGGGCCGAGTCGTGCCCCTTCCAATTCAAGAAACCAAAGTAACGACGCCGGTAGTTGGCAGGGATATCGGCCGCGATCCGCGCCGCCTCAATGACAAGCGTGCCGGAGCCGCACATCGGATCGAGAAATGACGCGCCCGCCGCAGCCAAGATCGGCCAACCCGCCCGTAAAAGAATTCCCGCCGCAAGATTCTCGCGTAGCGGTGCCTCGCCGGCGTTGCCACGCCAACCACGCCGATGCAAGCCTTCGCCGGAAAGATCCAGCGACACGGTCACCTGCGTGCCCACTGCATGGGCATAGACGCGCACGCCGGGCTCGAAGGTTGCGATGTCAGGACGCAACCCCACCGATTCGCGCAGCGAATCGCAGATCGCATCTTTGACCCGCAAGGTGCCGTAGTGCGCATTGGAAATCGCCGGGTGCCGACCCGACCACTCACAGGCCAAAGTATTCGCTGGGTCAACATGCTGTCGCCAGTCTATGCCACGCAATGCCGCGTAGATGCCAGCATCATCCACCGCCTCGCAGCGTAGCAATTCTAGAAGCACGCGACTCGCCACACGTGATTCGAGACAGGCGCGATAAGCCACCTCAAGCGTCCCGGTGAAGGCGACAGTGTTGCCCCGCTCGCGAACATCGAGCGCGCCGAACCCCTGCAGCTCGCGGGCGAGCAAATCGCCGAAGCCGCGCGGCACGCTCGCCACCATGGCATGCAGACGGTTCATCCCCTCGGCCATGGACGTAAATTGCGCGCGTTGGACTTGAGGTAACGACAAAGAATGCGGTAGGCATCGGCATCGAAGCCCGGCACCGGCGCATCGCGAAGGTTGGCGAGGCCACGACCTTCCTCGTGTTCGTCGGTCACCAGCGTGCCGAGATACTGCCAATCCTCGACCACATGCCAGTGCCGCATCCCCAAGGCGCTCGTCTCCTCGATCGCCACGGCGCCGCTATGCGGCCAGCTGCGCAGCTTCAGCGGCGCTAGCAGTAGTTTCAGGCGCAGGCCGTGGCGGGCGATCGGCTCTTTGTTGACGCAGGCGCCCGCACAACGCCCTACCTGATAGGCAAAACAAGAACCCGTGCCCGCGGCCTCGAGACCCAGAACGCGCAAACACAATTTATGATCGCGGGCGAGTTGCATGAGTGCGGTCTTCGCCTGCCTGATACTGCGATAGAGACCAAAGGCGTCTGCCTGCTGCGGCACAGGCCCGGCGAGTTCGTGAAGCTTGGGCGCACCACCCGCGTCATCGATCAACCAAGTCCAAGTCTCGCCGCCGCCACGCAAGCGACGGTTGTAGACGGGCTGCAGTTCGCGCACGAGCCGCGATTCCAGCAACAACGCCCCGAGCTCCCCGGCGGTTTCGGTCCACTCGATACGCCGGGTCTGCGCCGCGAGGCGCTGCGATTTCGAATCGCGAGTGGCCCCCATGAAATGACTGAGCACGCGCTCGCGCAAATTTTTGGCTTTGCCCACGTAGATGAGCACATCGCCCTCGCCGTAGAAACGATACACCCCCGCAGCCTCAGGCAAATCGTCCAGCAAATCCGCCGAGAGGTGCGCAGGCAGCGAAGGACGGCGCCCCACCCGCTCGATCGCCGCATCGAGAACCGGAGCTGACCAGCTGCTACGCAGCCGCTGCCAAAGTTGCGCGAGTACCTGCGCATCAGGCAACGCACGATGACGCGAACTGCATTCGAGACCATGCCGTTCGATCATCGAATCGAGATTGTGTCTGGCGGCCTCCGGATAGAGAGCCCGCGATAAGCGCACCGTGCATGTGAATGGCGCGCTGAAACTGCGACCGCTGCGACGCAGCTCGGCGCGCACGAAGCCGTAGTCGAAGCGCGCGTTGTGGGCCACGAAGCGGCGCCCCGCGAGTCGACTTTCGACCTCATCGGCGAGCGCATCGAACGCGGGCGCGGCCATGACCATCTCGTTGCTGATGCCAGTGAGCCGTTGGATCGATGGCGGGATCGTCACCCCAGGATTGACGAGCGAACTCCATTCCCACTCGGTGACGCCGTCGCGCATGGCGACGATGGCGATCTCGGTGATGCGGTGCCATGCCGGATGACCGCCAGTGGTCTCGACATCGACGAACGCGATCGCGCCGGCCGCAAGGTCGGCAGAAGATGTCGTACGCCCGGACTGCACGCCGCGAGTTTAGCAGCCGCTGCACCATCGACCGGCGACCAATGGATACGCCGCACTAATAAAGTGCAGGCAACCTGCTGTTTTCAGGCTAAAATAGTAACAGGCGGCCTGAACCGGGCGACTCATGCGCTGGCATGGGCCTTGCTCTGAAAAAGCCGACCTACCACTCCTCGAGGACTAGCACACATGAAAATCGCCCCCGTACTCGCCGTGTTCGCGCTCGGCGCCGCAGCCTCCACGGCCGAAGCGGAAGTGACATCGACCATCACGCTCACCTCCGACTACGACTTCCGTGGCCTAACCCAGACAGCGCGCGACCCCGCCCTGCAGGCGAGCCTCGACTGGGCGAACGAGTCGGGTCTATACGTTGGCGCCTGGGCCAGCAACGTGGATTTCGGGGAGGACACCGACTCTGATGTTGAGGTCGATGTTTATGCCGGATTCCGTGGCAGCTTTAACGACGATCTGGCGTTTGACGTAGGTGTCGTTCAGTACACCTACCAGCCGAGCGGTGACGATGTCGATTTCACCGAAACCTACGCCAGCCTCACCTATAAGGCCTTGACCGCCAAGTACTCCTACGCCTGGGACTACGGTAACACCGGCAGCGCGGCCTCGTATTTCGAGCTCAACAGCGCCGTACCCCTGCCCAATGATTTCAGCCTGACCCTGCACGGTGGCTACAGCAGCGGTGAATACTGGACCGAAAACTATCTCGATTACTCCATCGGTATCGCCAAGTCGGTCGGCAACTTTGCACTTTCGCTTAAGTGGGTCGACGCCAGTGACTTGCAGTCTGCGCAGAAAGCGCCGGGCGATGTGTTCACATCCGATGCGAAGGTGGTGTTTTCGGTTGCCACCACACTGCCTTGGGGCAACTGAGATCTTGACGTAAGCACGCCGAGCACGTTTACGATTCCGCTCAGGCGGAACCTAAAAAGCGCCGCGGCTCGACGCTGGAGCTGTTTACACTGCCGCGACTCCCGACTTAGGCCATGACGCGACGACGCAGCCCGAATCCCGCCTCGGCGAGCAAACCGAATGCGCTGTACATGATCATGGTCAGCAAATAGCCGGGGAAATACCCAGCCACCGCTGAAGCGAACGCTTCGGGCGTAGCCGCTTCGGGCAACGCTACAAAGAAATACATGCCGAAGTTGGCGATGACGAAGGTCACGGTAGCACCGCCCGCCACGCCCAGCACTACGCGACCGTAGCCACCCCGGGCGGCCCAACGGCCAGAAATCCACAGGGCCCCATAGGCCGGGATCAAAAAGAAATACGCCGGCGAATAGCAGTTGGTCGGAGTGCCGAGTGCGAACGCTGCGAGATCGGTAATCCAGGCCAGCAAGAAAAACCCCGGGAACAAACGCAAGTCGCGCAACCACAGACCAGCCAGGAAGAACACGGCCCAAGACGCATCAACCGGTCCGCCGTATTCGCCAAAGTGGCCAAGACGCGTGACCGCCATGATCAGCGCCAACGCTGCCGCCACAACCCAGAAGCGGTGATCTGCCGACACCAGGCCCGGTTCCCCTTGCATCATTTTGTCGTCCATATCTTAAAATTCTCCAAAAAAAACGCTGCTGAACCCCCGTCACACTCAACGCTGCACACGCTTTCGCAGCGTCAGGAAAACCTCGCGGCCAAGCGCAGGGTACAGGGTCGCCGTCTCGTAGCGTCGATCGAGCGCATTCGCGAGTCGCAGTTGCAACTCGGTAAGCGCCGACAGGCGCCATGTCCCCGTAAGGTCGACGACGGCATAGCCGCCGAGACGCCGAGTGTTGGCTAAATCATCATACCTGCGACTGGTGAACTGCACACTTGCACCCGCATCGATCTGCTCGCCCGCCCATAGGAGCGCGGTTCGACCCGTCCAGGCCGGACGGCGTGCCAACTCGCGACCGCGATTCGCTCCGCTGCCGCGATCTTCTGCCGACAACCACGCGAGGGTCTGCTCGAGACGCCACGGGCCACGCTGCCACTCGATACTACCCTCGAATCCCTCGAGATCCGCCTCGGCAATATTCTGCGGCTTAAAAGTGGCGACATCGAAGGCGATCAGATCATCCACGCGAGTCTGATACGCACTTAGCGACCATCGAGCCGAGGCGAGTTGCTGCTTGAAGCCGAATTCACGGGTCATCGCATGCTCTGGATCGAGCTTCGAATTGCTGAAGCCTGGGTAATAGAGCTCGTTGAAGCTCGGCGCCTTAAACGCGCTGCCGAGGCTGGCGTAGGCCTGCACACCAGTCGAAAAGCGCCAACCCCAGGCAAAACTGCCGGTCGCGTTGGACCCAAATTGATCGTTGTCGTCGAGCCTCGCCGCCACAACGAAGCTCTGCGCGCCCTCGGCCCAAGAGTACTGAGCAAAGGCTGCGCGGTTGTCCCGCGCGACACGGTCGTAGCGCACGTCACTCGCGACTCGATCGCGCAACCAATCGGTCCCGAACACCAACGCGCTACTACCACCAAGCTGCAGCTCGTTCTGCCAGCTGAAAGAATCACGCGAGGAATCGAACACGCTGCGGGTGGTCGACCCCTTACGGAAACTCGTCGACTCGTCCCAAGAACGACCGGCCGTGACCGTGCTCCGCCAACTCGCTACAGGCTCAGCAATCCACTTGATGCCCGCCACTTGGTTGATCAAATCGGATTGATTAAGAAACGATGAGTCGAAGGCGACGCGAGCATCGGCGCGCTGCACGAGGGCCTCGAAGCTTGCACCGCTTTCAGTGCGCACGCCCGCGCCCACATTGATGCTGGTATTACGATAGGGATCGCGATCAGGTTCCGAGGTAAAGCAGCCACCGCCCGGCGGAAAAGGTCGCCCAAGGCAGGAGTTGATGCCGTCGGTCTCAAGATGCGAAACCTGAAGATCAAGCCAAGCGTTGTCATCGCCGAGACCCGTGGCTGCGGCGAGTTGGCGAGTGCCGTTCGAACCGGTGGTAGCGCGCAGCGACGTCGTGCCGTTGCCGCCACGGCGCGTAAAGATTTGCACCACGCCACCCATCGCATCGGCACCGTAAAGACTGGAGCGCGGCCCGCGAACGATTTCGATGCGCTCCACCGTATCGAGCGGCAGATCCTGCAGCGCTGGGATGCCGGTCGTATTCGAGCCGATGCGCACGCCATCGACCATCCACAGCACGTGATCGGACTCGCCTCCACGAAGATAGACCGAGGTCGGCTGACCAATTCCGCCCTGCCGCGCGATCGCCACACCCTCCACAGCAACCAGCAATTCATCCAGCGTACGCGCCTGTGAGCGTTCGATATCTACACGATCGATGACAGTCACCGACGATGGCGTCTCATCGAGTTTTCTGAGCGTCCGATTAGCGGTGATGACGTAGAGCTCATTGTCCGCTTTACTTTTCGAACTCGTTGAGGACGCTGCGGCAGTCACAGCCGGCGCCGCTTCAATTGCGGTAGAGACCAGTAAAGAAATAGTCGCCAACGGCGCCACGAGGACCGGAACACGGGCTTTCATCAACACTCCTTGCGCGCTTCTCACCCGAGCGCGGGTTGAAATTGAGAGGCCGGTCTCCGGACTTGCGAGTGGCGCTGCGTGCAGCGCTGAGGCGGTCGCCTTCCCATCTCCACCGTTGCAGTGGAGTCAGTGGCCGAAGATCGCCGTGCCTCGCTTACCGTTGCGGGGGCAGTGCCGGAATCGCGCACCGTAGCGCACTCACCGACTTCCCGTTTCACCCATGACGCGACCAACGCGCCACGAGCACCTCTACAACGGTCGAGAGATTACGCCCAGCCACAGTTCAACGTCAATGTTCGGACGACCGCTTGGCGAGACAATTAAAAACGGCGGTCAGGAACTGCAGGACAGCGCCGAGCAACCCGCGCGATGGCGCGCCCACTCGGGTCGTCGCGCCGCAAAAGACTCGCACCCGTCTTGAGCCTCGTAAGGACGACGGATGACCTGCAACAGACGCTGCAGCGGTGCGAGATCGCCAGCGGTTGCCGCATCGATCGCCTGCTGCGCGAGATAATTGCGCGGCAGATACAGCGGGTTCGCGGCTTGCATGCGACGCCTGCGCTCGCCGGCAGCGAGGCCGCAACCCGCACCGCGTTCGTGCCAGCGCAAAAACCACGCCCGCCAACGTGCGCGCTGCGTTTCGTCGAGAGCGGCACCGTCATACAGCGCGGCGGCTACGGGTTGCGGTAGCGATGTCGCCGCGGCGCCGCTGTGCGGCTCCGCGCCCACCACCTGCTCGCCGAGCGCACGAAAGAAGATCGGCATGTCGGTCTCGACGGCTGCCAGCAGCGCGAAAAGCTCATCGATCATGGCTTCGTCACCTTCGCGCCCGAGCGCTTCGAGACCGAGCTTGTCGGCCAGCAGCGCGCGCCAGGTTTCGGTGTAGGTGCTGCGGTAACGCTCCAAACCCTCTTGCAGCCAATCTTTGTCGCCGATCAACGGCAACAAGGCGCCAGCAAGACGCGCAAGGTTCCACATGCCAATTTGCGGCTGATTGCCGTAAGCGTAGCGACGCCCTGCAGCATCGGTCGTGTTCGGGGTCCACGCTGGGTCGTAGCCTTCTAGCCAGCCATAAGGGCCGTAGTCGAGCGTCAGGCCAAGAATCGACATGTTGTCGGTGTTCATCACGCCATGCACGAAACCGACGCGCATCCAGTGCGCAATCATGACCGCCGTACGTCGACAGATCTCGCTGAACCAGCGCGCATAGGCGCGCGGTGTACCCCCGGCATATTCCGGGTAATGAGCGGCGATCACATGATCCGCGAGTCGCCGCAGCAGCTCGAGCTCTTCACTCGCCGAGTGGATCTCGAAATTACCGAAGCGGGTGAAACTCGGCGCCACCCGACAAACGATCGCGCCCGGCTCGGCTTGCGCATTGCCGTCATAGAACATGTCGCGTACCACCTCGTCGCCGGTCGCGACCAAAGAAAGCGCGCGGGTGGTCGGTACGCCAAGGTGATGCATGGCCTCACTACAAAGAAATTCGCGCAACGACGAGCGCAGTACGGCACGGCCATCGGCGAAACGCGAATACGGCGTTGGCCCCGCACCCTTGAGTTGCAGTTCCTGGCGCTCGCCGGTCGGCGTGACGAGCTCACCCAAGGTGATCGCACGACCATCGCCGAGCTGCCCCGCCCAATTGCCAAACTGATGGCCACCGTAGCGAGCGGCGTACGGGCGCATGCCGGGCGCGAGCGCGTTGCCTGCAAGAATATCGACTGCGGGCCCGGTCGCAGCGGGCCGCGCAAGCCCTAACGCTGCGCCGAGATCGTCGGACCAGGCGAGCAATCGCGGCGCCGACACCGGCGTCGGCGTCACGAACGTGTAGGCAGCATCAGCCACGGCGCGCGGCCGGTTGCTGCTGTCGACATCAGCCGGCAGCGCTGCGACGACGCTGGCCTCGAACTCGGCTTGCGCCAGATCAAGATTCATTGATCGATTGTCGATGGCGGACACCCTCGTCGTCCACCTTGACTTTGGCGAAGTTGGTTACCATGCCATGCATGAGCACGGGCGAACTGCGCATCCAGTCGTTGCATATACATCCGCTAAAGTCCTGTCGCGCCATCGATCTCGATGTGGTGCGCGTCGGCTCGCGCGGATTGGAGCACGATCGGGAATGGATGCTGATCACCGCCGCAGGTCGCTTTGTCACGCAGCGCAGTCACCCGACGCTCGCGTTACTGCGCGCTGCGCCCGATGCTCAAGGCATCACGCTCAGTCATCCGCGAGCGGGCAAACTGCGCATCGAAGCACCGCTGCCGATGAGCACGCAGCCCGACGATTGGCGACGCGTCACCGTCTGGAAGCGCGAGATCGAGGCGATCGATGCGGGCGAGCACGCCGCGCAGTTCGCAAGTGCGCTGATCGGCGAGCCGGCGCGCATCGTCGCCGGCGGCTCGGATCATTTCGCTGATGGCTATCCGCTGCTCGTTTGTACGCAGGCCTCGCTCGACGATCTCAATCGTCGACTGCCCGCAGCACTGCCGATGAGCCGATTTCGCCCGAACATCGTGCTGTCGGGCGCCGAGGCTTGGCAGGAAGACCACATTCGCGAACTGCGTATCGGCAGTCTGCGCCTCAAACTGGTGAAGCCCTGCACGCGTTGCGTGATGACGCGGATCGACCAAGCGACCGGTCAGCGGGGACTCGACCCGTTGCCGGTGCTGCACGAATTTCGTTTCGACGAAAACCTGCGTGGCGTCACTTTTGGTCAGAACGCACGGGTCGCGACCGGCGCCGGGAGCCTGCTACGCATCGGCGATAGCGTGACAATCGAGTTGCGGAATTAGGCGGCTGCGCTCGACAGCGGTACGCGCGAGGTGACTTGGCCGCGAAAGTCGAGCCAAGCGTGGTTCGTGAAGTCGTACAACTTACAGCGACGCACGCAATCTCGGTAGCTCTGCCAGGTCATGCGATAGGCCTGGAACTGATCGTTGAAACGCTCAGTCAGCACCGCCTGCGCCCGACGCAACGAATACATGGGAATACGCGGATTCAGATGGTGCGCGTTGTGCTCCATGATGTTGTGCATCAAACGATCGATGCCGAACGGAAACCCCACCTGCACGGTCGCCGTGAGGTAGGCACGGTAACGCTGCCACTCGTGACGTTTCTGGAACCAGGCGATCGCCGGGTGCGTGTGATGCACGAACACCACGAAACCCATGATGGTGTTCCAGAGCGCAAAGGGCACGACGATGCCGAGTGCCAGCAGCACCCAGACGTTCTGCTCGGTTTCGATGGCCACCGCCACCACGAGCGTGATCCAGAGGGCCATGGTCACGGTCACGAGCGCGCTGTCCCAATGATATTTGGCCCGACTCGCACCGATCTGCTTGCGGGTCGCAAAGTAAAGCTTCTTCCACCACAGTTCGAGGAAGTAATACAGACCCCAACCCGCGCCACTGCGATAGACCCGCTCGAGCAGACGACGATAACGCGGCAGCGCATCGAACTCTTGTTTGGAGAACGGCGCCCAGACCTGATCGCGACCCTTCAAATTATTAAAGCCGTGATGGGCCACATTGTGTCCGACATCCCAAAGACTGAAGGCGGTCATCGACGGCAGAAACGCAACCCTACCAAAAATATGGTTGAGCACGTCGCTCTTGAAGAACGACCCATGACAGGCGTCGTGGCCGATGAGGAAAAGACGCACGATTGCCGCAGTGATCAGCACCGAACCCAGAAATTTTAGCCAGATAGCGGATTCGATGAGCACCAGCGCAAGACCGCCAGCGAACAGCGAAAGATCGATCGCGAGAGCCATGAAGGGCCGCAGGAAGCCGGCGTTTTCGAAGGCGAGCAACAGCGCCTTGCGACTGGCTGGGGTGGCCTCGGTCGGATTTGCGGGATTCGACATCGTCAACCTGTCTGTACAGAAGATGCGGCATTATACCCGGCTGCATAATATTGGGCATGACATTCGCTTCCCCTGCCCTGCGCGCCGAAACCACCGACGTCGAAGCGCTCTTGCCCACCTTGACGGCCGACGAGCGCGCCTCGGCACTGCACACCGGACGAGCGCTGGTACACGGCGCACGGCGGCGTGCCGACGAGCGGCCCTACCTCGACGCCTTCCTGCAGGAATTCGGACTCTCCAATCAGGAGGGCATCGCACTCATGTGCCTGGCCGAAGCGCTGTTGCGCGTTCCCGATGACGATACGGCCGATCGCTTGATCGCCGAAAAAATCGCCAGTGGCCATTGGGATGCCCATGCGGGTCGGTCGGCCTCGCTGTTCGTCAACGCCTCCACTTGGGGCTTGATGCTTACCGGCAAATTGGTGGAGCTGCCACGCGACCTCACCACCGACGCCGGCGGCTGGCTGCGCGGTCTCAGCCAGCGCGTCACCGAGCCGATCGTACGCAACGCTTTACACCGCGCGATGCAAATCATCGGTGGCGAATTCGTGGTCGGCCGCAGCATCGATGAAGCCCTCGAACGCTGCACTCGCGAAGCCTCACTCGCGCTCTGCTCCTTCGACATGCTGGGTGAAGGCGCGCGCACCGATGCCGACGCCGCGCGCTATACCGACGCCTATGCGCAGGCCATCGAGACCATTGCCCGCGCGGTCAAAGATCAAGCTTCGCTGCATGCCCGGCACACCATCTCGATCAAGCTTTCGGCGCTCGACCCCCGCTACTCGCTGCTGCAGCGCGAGCGCACGCTGCAGCGGCTACTGCCGCGTGTCATCGACTTGTCAAGGCTCGCCGCCGCGAAAGGACTCGGCCTCACCATCGATGCCGAGGAGCAAGATCGTCTCGAACTCTCGCTGGAACTGATCGAGGCACTGGCCAAAGATTCCGCGACCCGCGACTGGCCGGGGCTCGGCCTCGCGGTGCAGGCCTATGGTCGTCGCGCCCCCGCGGTGATCGAGCACCTGACGGCGATGACGAGCGCGCTGCGGCGCCCGCTCGCAGTGCGGCTGGTCAAAGGCGCCTATTGGGACAGCGAAATCAAACGCGCGCAGGAGAAGGGCCTGCAGGAATATCCGGTCTACACCCGCAAGGCCTCGACGGACCTCGCCTATCTCGCTTGCGCGCGCCAATTGTTCGCTGCCGCGCCGCTGATCTATCCGCAATTCGCAACCCATAACGCGCACACCATCGGCGCCATTCTGGCATTGCGGGCGGCATCGGCAGAGCCGCCGGCACTCGAATTCCAGCGCCTGCACGGCATGGGCACCCTGCTTTACGACGAGGCGCGGCGACAGATCAAAGATTTTCCGCGCGTCCGCGTCTACGCGCCGGTGGGCCCGCACGCCGACCTGCTCGCCTATTTGGTCAGGCGCCTGCTCGAAAACGGCGCGAACACCTCCTTCGTGAACCGGTTCATGGACGAACGAGTCGCCGTCGAGGAAATCGTCGCCGACCCGGTTACCGAGGTCGAACGGCGACTGCGCGAAGACACCCTCGCCCATCGCGGCATTCCGCTGCCCCGGGATTTGTTCGCCGCGGCGCGACGCAATTCAGCCGGACTCGACTTGGGTCGGCACGAGACCCTCGACGCTTGGCAAAACGCGTTGCGGCAATATTCGCGGCTGCAACTTGCCACGGAGCCCGCGCCGGAATTCGTCAATGCCGCCGCCGTTACCGCGGCGTTCGCCAGCGCAGAGGCGGCCGCTCGTGAGTGGCGCCGACTACCGGTCGAAGCCCGCGCCAAGTGCCTTGAGCGCGCGGCCGATCTGCTCGAAGCGCAGCGCGATCAACTGATGGCCCTGCTCGTCCACGAAGCCGGGAAAACCTTGGCCGACGCGCTGGCTGAGGTACGCGAAGCTGCGGATTTCTGTCGCTACTATGCCGCCGAAGCGCGGCAACTGCAGGGCGCGGCGCGGCGTCTGACCGGTCCCACCGGCGAAACCAATGAATTGCGCCTCGAGGCGCGCGGGGTCTTCGCCTGCATCAGTCCGTGGAATTTCCCGCTGGCAATTTTTACTGGACAAGTCGTGGCCGCGCTCGTGACCGGTAACGGTGTGCTCGCCAAGCCTGCAGAAACCACGCCGCGGATCGCACTCGCCTGCGCCGAACTTTTGTACGAGACCGGAGTACCGCGGGACCTTCTGCAGGTGCTGCCGATGCTCGGTCGCGAATTCGGCGAGACGGCCCTCGTCGCGCCAACTCTGGCCGGCGTGGTGTTCACCGGGTCGACCGCTACCGCACGCTGGCTCAATCAACGTCTCGCCGAACGCGACGGCGCGATCCTGCCGTTGATCGCTGAAACCGGCGGCATCAACGCCATGATCGTCGACTCGACTGCGCTGCCCGAGCAAGTGGTCGACGATGTCATCCAATCGGCGTTTGGCAGCGCAGGCCAACGTTGCTCGGCGCTGCGCTTGCTCTGCCTGCAAGAAGACATTGCCGATCGCGTAATCGAAATGCTGAGCGGTGCCATGGAAGCGCTCGTGGTCGGCGATCCTGCCGAACTGCGTACCGATGTGGGCCCGGTGATCACTGCTGCGGCTGCCGATGGCTTGCGTGCGCATATCAAAGAAATGACGCGTCGCGGGCGGCTTTTGCAGAGCGGCCCCGCCGCGGCAGCCACTGCGGGCATCGACCCGGTACGCTTCGTGTCGCCGCAACTGATCGAAATCAAATCGGCGCGCGACCTCGATCGCGAGGCCTTCGGCCCGATCTTGCATGTGTTGCGCTACGCCGCGCGCGACCTGCCGCAGGTGCTTGCTGACCTGCGCGCCAACGGCTACGGACTGACCCTCGGCATACAAACTCGACTCGAGGGTACCCGCGAGATCGTTTACAGCGAATCGAACGCCGGCAATGTGTACGTCAATCGCAACATGATCGGCGCCGTGGTCGGCGTGCAACCCTTTGGTGGCAGCGGACTGTCGGGGACGGGGCCGAAAGCCGGTGGCCCGCACTACCTCGCGCGCTTCGTCACCGAGCGCACGCTGACCATCAACACCACCGCCACCGGTGGCAATACGGCGTTGCTCAGCCTCGAGTAGTACTCACTCACGGCAACTGGCGTGTACGCCGACCGCGGTGACTCAACGCTGCCACGGCGGCGGCTCACCTTGACCGTGCGCCAACTTTTCGGCTGCCGCGACGAACTTTTCGCGGGGTATTCGCCCGCTATCGGCCAGCGCCTGCATGGCGGCGAGCGCAATGCTCGCCCGATCCACTTCGAAGAAATCACGCAAGGCGACCCGGGTGTCGCTGCGGCCGAAGCCGTCGGTACCCAAAGCCACGTAGCGCCGACCGGGCAGGTAGGCGGCGAGCATCAAGGGCACGGCGCGTACATAGTCGGAAGCCGCAACGATGGGCGCATCACCTTGCAGACAGGTCTCGAGATAGCTCGCGACCGCTGCCGTCGATGGCGAGAGTCGATTAGCACGCTCGGTTGCCGCCGCCTCGCGCGCAAGTTCGCTGAAGCTGGTCACACTCCAGACATCGCTGGCGATGCCGAAATCGTCGCGAAGCATAGCCGCCGCGGCGAGCGCCTCGCGAAGGATCGCCCCCGCCCCGAGCAGGCGCACGCAGGGTTGCTGTAGCGCCTTGGCCCCACCGAATCTCGCATGGCGATACATGCCGCGGATCACCCCCGCGCGCGCCTCATCGGGGAGCGACGGCTGGGCGTAGCTCTCGTTCATGACCGTGAGGTAGTAGAACTCGTCGCAACCCTCTTCGACCATGCGGCGGGTGCCATGGTCAAAGATTATGGCGAGCTCACCGGCGAAGGCGGGATCGTAAGCTCGGCAGTTCGGGATAGTCGCCGCCACCAGGTGACTGGAGCCATCCTGGTGCTGCAGACCCTCGCCGCTTAAGGTGGTTCGACCAGCCGTCGCACCGAGTAGAAATCCGCGTGCACGTTGATCAGCAGCGGCCCAGATGAGATCACCCACACGTTGAAAACCGAATATCGAGTAGTATATGTAGACGGGTAGTAAAACCACGCCGTGCGCGCTGTAGGCGGTCGCCGCAGCGACCCACGAGGAGAGCGCTCCGGCCTCGGTGATGCCCTCTTCGAGCAACTGACCGTCACGGCTCTCGCGATAAGAGAGCAAGGAGCCCGCATCCTCGGGCTCATACAACTGGCCAAGCGGCGAATAGATACCGATCTGCCGAAACAGTGCCGCCATGCCAAAGGTGCGCGCCTCATCGGCGACGATGGGTACCAAGCGCGGTCCCAGCGCCTTGTCGCGCAACAAATTGCCGATGAGTCGCACCACGGCCATGGTCGTAGACATTTCTTTGCCGTCGGCTGCCAGCGCAAAAGCCGCATAGGCATCGAGCGGTGGCACGGCAAGAGACGATACGCTTCTTCGACGCTGCGGCAAGGGGCCGCCGAGCGCCTGCCGCCGCTCGCGCAAGTAGCGCATCTCGACGCTGTCTTCCGCAGGCTTGTAGAAACGCAGCACGGCGACATCCTCATCGCTGAGCGGCAAATTGAAACGATTTCGAAATTCAAGCAGCGCCTCAATGTCGAGCTTTTTTTCTTGGTGCGCAGTCATGCGCGATTCGCCGGCGCGCCCCATTCCGTAGCCTTTTTTAGTCTTGGCAAGGATCACGGTCGGTTGACCGCCGTGCGCCGCCGCAGCCGCGTAGGCGGCGTAGAGTTTGCGGAAATCATGACCGCCGCGCTTGAGGCCATCGATCTCGGCCAGCGACATGTGTGCAACGAGGGCGCGCAGCTCGGGGTCAAGTGCAAAGAAATGTTCCTGGTTATAGGCGCCATCGTTGGCACCCAAGGTTTGGTACTGCCCATCAACCGTCGTCGAGAACGCGCGTAGCAGGGCGTGGTTGCGATCGCGTGCGAAAAGCGCGTCCCAGTCGGAGCCCCAGAGCACCTTGATAACATTCCAGCCCGCACCCGTGAAGAGCGCCTCGAGCTCCTGAATAATCTGCCCATTGCCGCGGACCGGGCCGTCGAGCCGTTGCAAATTGCAGTTGATGACGAAGGTAAGATTGTCGAGGCGCTCACGAGCCGCAAGAGTAAGCGCACCGATGGACTCGGGCTCGTCCATTTCACCATCGCCAAAGATTCCCCAGACTCTGCGCTCGGCCGTCGGCGCAAGACCACGGTGCTCGAGATAACGCAGGAAGCGCGCCTGATAAATGGCGTTGATGGGACCAATTCCCATGGAGCCCGTCGGAAACTGCCAAAAGTCGGGCATTAGCCAAGGATGCGGATAAGAGCAGAGACCGTTGCCACCTACCTCTTGGCGGTAACGGGCGAGTGTATCTTCACTCAGACGACCCTCGAGAAACGCCCGCGCATACACGCCAGGTGCCGAGTGCGGCTGAAAAAACACCAGGTCGCCACCGTCCGAGGACTCGGGGCCGCGGAAAAAATGATGTAATCCCGTCTCAAAGATTTCCGCAGCCGAGGCGTAGGTGGCGACATGCCCACCCAATTCGCCGTAGGCCTTATTGGCACGTACGACCATGGCGAGTGCGTTCCAACGCATGATCGCCGTGAGTCGCTCCTCGAGCTTGACATCGCCGGGGTGTACAGCCTGATCGCCAAGCGGAATCGTGTTCTGGTATGCCGAGTAGGGCATGACATGGGCAAGCACACCTAACTGCTGCGCCTGCTGCTCAAGCTGGGTGAGTAGAAATAGACCCCGTTCACGCCCGCCCGTGGCCACTACCGCCTGCAGCGCTTCGAGCCACTCAGCAGTTTCTTCAGGATCGATGTCGTGCGGCAGATTCATAGGCTCGGTCTGGCGAGACCAAGTCGAGCATTAGTGCCCAGAGTGTGAGCCCGGCTTACGCACTGTCACCGTCGCTTCGCCAGACGACGCGCGCCGCATCGAACCCTTACCCGGGCCACCGCCCTGCAGTGCTTCCGGCAGCGGGCCGGTATATTCATAGGCGACCGTGCCCGGTGGGTGCTGATACCAACCTGGATCTCGATAGTCGCCCGGTTTCTGGTTGCGGCGAACCTTGAGCACCGAAAACATGCCGCCCATGCCGACCGCGCCGAAAGGACCCTCGCCCGTCATCATCGGCAAGGTATTCTCGGGTAGCGGCATACGCATGGTCGACATCTCATCCATGCCGCTCTCGCCCATCGCCATATAGTCTGGCACGAGATCGCTGATTTTTTGCGCGAGATCGTCTTGCGGCACACCAATCATCGTCGGTACTTCATGACCCATGGCGTTCATGGTGTGATGACTCTTGTGACAATGAAACGCCCAGTCACCCTCCTCGTCAGCGCGGAACTCGATTTGCCGCATCTGCCCCACTGCGATGTCGGTGGTGACTTCGTACTGCCGCGTGCTGCGCGGCGTCGGCCCGCCATCAGTGCCGGTGATCAAAAATTCGTAGCCGTGCAGGTGGATCGGGTGATTGGTCATCGTCAGATTGCCGATACGGATGCGTACCTTGTCGTTCTTACGCACTACCAGCGGATCGATGCCCGGAAAAACCCGACTATTCCAACTCCAAATATTGAAATCGAGCATGGTCATGATCTTCGGGGTGTAGCTGCCCGGATCGATGTCATAGGCACTCAGCAGAAAACAGAAGTCGCGATCGACGGCATCGATCAGCGGGTTCTGCTCGCGCGGATGCGTCACCCAGAAACCCATCATGCCCATCGCCATCTGCACCATTTCATCGGCATGCGGGTGATACATGAACGTACCCGGTCGACGCGCCGTGAATTCATAGACGTAAGTCTTGCCTGGCGGGATCGGCGGCTGATTGAGACCCGTGACCCCGTCCATGCCATTGGGCAGTCGCTGACCATGCCAATGAATCGAGGTCACTTCGGGGAGTCGGTTGGTGACGAAGATCCGCACCTTGTCGCCCTCCACCACCTCGATGGTGGGCCCCGGACTCTGGCCGTTATAGCCCCAAAGATTTCCCTTGAAGCCCGGCGCAAACTCGCGGATCACGGGCTCAGCGACGAGATGAAATTCTTTGACCCCGTTCTTCATACGAAACGGCAAGGTCCATCCGTTGAGCGTCACCACCGGGTTGTAGGGCCGGCCGCGAGAGGGCTGCAAAGGCGGTTGCGTGGTCGCCGAGGTCTCGATCACGGGTTCGGGCAAAGCCGCGAGCGCCGCGCGCCCTACGGAGGCGGCTGCCGCCGCGAAACCCGCTACACCCGCTGCTCGAAAAAATTGACGCCGTGATTTCATGGACTCGGTTTCCTGCTCAATGTCCGCCAGCAGCCTCGCCAGGTTTCGCAGCGGCCATGCCCCGCGTCACCGCCTCCACAGGTCGCCCCGCGAACGCCGACTGCAGCGACGCCTCGGCAAGCCAGAATTGCTGCTCCGCGTCGATGGCCGCCATCACGGTCGTGATCTGTTCCCGCGCATCCGTCAACAGCTCGAAAACGCCAACGATCATGCCGTTGTAGCGCAGCAGGCTTTCCTCGGCGATGGTCTTGCGCAGCGGCACAAGCTCGTCTCGATGGTGACGAGCGATATCATAGGCCGCGAGATAAGCCGAATAACTCTCGCGCAAATGCGAGCTGGCAGCCCGTAAGGTGGCCTCGAGGTTACCAGCGGCAGCGAGTGTCTCGCCGTCGAGCGCCCGACGGTCAAGCTCACCGGCGTCGAAGATAGGCAACCGAACGTCGATCTCGTAGCCACGTGCCTCAGGATCGCGGCGCAAACCCACCTCAATATCGGTGAGCGTAGTGACTTTACCGAGCCCACGGCGTGCCGCGGCAGCCCGCCATTGCGCCTCAGCGACTTTGACATCGACACGTTCGGCATTCACGCGCGCGCGAACGGCATCGGCCGAGAGTGCTTGCTGCGGCATCTCCGGCAGTCGCTCGGGCAGTTGCAGACGCTTGGCATATTCGTCGTCGAGCCCGAGTGCGCGCACCAACTCCTCTCGAGTGACGCTCGCTTGCTGCCGCGCCAGCACGGCCTGAGTACGCGCATCCGCCGCAAAGGCTTGCTGGCGCGCGCGCGACATTTTGTTAAAGTTACCCGCGGCCTCCATACGGCGCGCGAGCTCGGCACTCGCCGCCGCGCTCTCGAGGACCCGCGCGGCATAACGCTGGCGCTGCTCAGCGGCCACGGCACGCACCCAGGCTTGGCGAACCCGCGTGACCTCGTCGATCACCGCGATCGCGAGCTCAGTCTGCGCGGCCTCGACGGCCGCCGTGGCCACCCGCTGTCGCTGCGGCAGGGTAAGTAGTTCAAGCAAACCGAAGCTCAGCAAGCGACCGATTTCGATCTCGCTGCCGTGCCGGACCCGCTCGTAGTTGAACATGGGATTGCTGATGCGTCCTGCGCGTGCAGCCCCAGCAATCGCCTCGGACTTGCCGGCGAGCAGCGCCTGCAGCGAGGGACTGCCGAGAAGTGCCACGCGTACCGCAGCGTCCTGAGCAAGCGGCGCCGCGAGCAAGGCATCAAGACCTTCACGGCGCGTGCGCAGCATCTCGGCATCCGTCGCGAGTTCGAGATTCTCGGCGGTGAAAGTCGCCAGCTGCCGATTGACCTCGCGCACGCCCGCGGCGCTTTCGGACGTGGCGCAGCCTGCGAACAGCCCGCTCGAGACTGCGGCAGACAAGGTGGCCAGCATCGGGGCCCGCAGCATCGCCGCGAGACCGCAGCAACGCGGGAGCGGAGTCGTCATGGGTGTACAGTTTATCAAGCGGTTCGGTTACCGTGTTGCGCCCGGTGACCACGACGAACAAAAGCAGACAGGGCTTGGGCCACGGATTTTCGAAACTGTGCTCGTTACCACCTTGTATCAGGGTGTCGCCCTGTCGCAAGTCGAAATCTCGGCCCGGTAGCTTCAAGCGCAGCCGCCCCGACAGAATAGCCATGTAGTCGAGCGTGAGGTTGCTGTGCATGGGGATTTTCGGTGCGCGCTCGCCCCCGGGAATTTCGGTGACGTAAAACGAGGTCCCGGCAAAGTTCTCGCGGTAAGCGTTACCAGCGGTCAGCCCCGCGTCAGCACGCAACGGCAGCCCTGCGGGGAGTCCCGCGCTCTCCCAGAGTCGGGTGACACGCGTACCGCCGCAATAAATGACGTTGGTCGGCTCGACGTCGGCGATCACGATCGCGCGCCCTTGCGGATCCCGACTGGTGACCACCCGTCGAAGGCGAGTCCTCGGCGCCTACAGCGAGATCGCTTGACGACTCGCCAGAAAGCCACTCAAAAAAATCAATGCCCGACGAGTCAGCGATTTCATGTTGTCAGACCCGTGGTCGAAACGCCGCCTAGGTGACGAACGCCAGCAACGTCGCCAGCGCAAACGAGAGCGCCAAAATGAGCAGCACAAGCCCGGCAACGATCGGGAAACTGCCGAGCCACCCGGCAAACCCCTGACCGCACCGCCAACCCGCAAGCGTAGTACGGCCGATCAACGCAGGTGCCAAGATTATTTTGAGCGCGAGCATCGAACTCAGGCTTGCAGCCGATGATCACGGAGGCGTTCGCGCAACAGGTTTTTTTGCATCTTGCCAGTCGCACCGAGCGGAATGCTATCGACGAATACGACATCGTCCGGGATCTGCCACTTGGCAACCTTGCCCTCGTAGAACGCCAGCAACTCGTCGCGACCGACCTCGACCCCGGTTTTTTTGACGATCACGAGTAGCGGTCGCTCTGCCCATTTTTCATGCGGCATGGCGATACAAGCGGCCATGGCGACGGCGGGATGCGCCATCGCGATGTTCTCGACTTCGATGGAGCTGATCCACTCGCCGCCCGACTTGATCACATCTTTGCTGCGATCGGTGATCTGCAGGAAGCCATCGGGGTCGATACTCGCCACATCGCCAGTGTGGAACCACCCATCGAGCAAAAGTTTTTCGCGCTCGTGCTTGAAGTAGTGCGAAACGATCCACGGACCGCGGACCAGCAGATCGCCAGTACTTTTGCCGTCCCAAGGTAATTCTTTACCCTGCGGATCCACGATCTTCATGTCGACGCCGTACACGGCGCGACCTTGTGTCGCCAAGATGGGTAACTGCTCGCTCCAAGGCAGCGCCAGTTGCTTGCCCTTGAGTCGGCACACCGTGCCAAGAGGCGACATCTCGGTCATACCCCAGCCGTGCAAAACTTCGACGCCCAGCTGATGGAAGGCTTCGATCATCGCCGGCGGACAAGCCGAGCCACCGACACTGGTGCGCTGCAAAGTGCTGAAACGTTTGCCCTCGGCATGCAAATGATTGAGCAGCGCGAGCCAAACCGTCGGCACACCCGCCGCGCAGGTCACGCGCTCGCTCTCCATGAGTTCGTACACCGACTTGCCATCGAGCGCGGGCCCAGGCCACACCACTTTTGCCCCGGTCATGGCGGCGGCGTACGGCACACCCCAAGCGTTGACATGAAACATCGGCACCACGGGCAAAGTGCAGTCGCGCGACGAAAGACCCGTGGCATCGGGCAGCGCACCCGCGTAGGCATGCAAAGTCGTCGAGCGGTGGCTGTAGAGCACGCCCTTCGGATCGCCGGTCGTGCCACTCGTGTAGCAGAGAGCAGCCGCGAGGCGCTCGTCGAACTCGGGCCACTGGTAATCGGAATTTTGCGCGCCGATCCAGGCTTCGTAACTCACGAGCCCCGGAATACCCGTGTCCGCCGGCAACGCATCGGCCTCGCAGAGCGCGACCCAGCGCCGCACCGTGAGGCAATGCGCCGCGATCGCCTTCACGAGCGGCAGGAAAGTCATGTCGAAGCAAAAAATTTCGTCTGCAGCGTCGTTGGTGATCCAGGCGATCTGCTCCGGCTTCAAGCGCGGGTTGATGGTGTGCACCACGCGACCGCTGCCACTCACCCCAAAATACAGCTCGAAATGCCGATAGCCATTCCAAGCGAGTGTCGCGACACGGGCTGACTGCGTGAGACCCTCGGCATCGATGGCTTTAGCCAATTGTTGAGACCGACGCCGTGCGTCGCGATAGGTGTAGCGGTGAATGTCACCTTCGACCCGTCGGGACACCATCTCGACATCGCCGTGGTGCCGCGCCGCAAAATCGATAAACCGCGAAATCAATAGCGGTTGATCCTGCATCAAACCCAACATGATCCACCCCCTACGCCGGTTGCTGGAGCCGAGTTTACGACAGGGCCTCAGGGGGCGGGCCACGAAAGACATGAACGCGCGGTTTCAAGTGGAAGTGCAACAGTGGAGAATCCTGATCTTCCGATGCACCCTCAAGTTGTCTGGTTCAAGCGCGACCTGCGCCTCCACGACCACGCGCCGCTCCTGGCAGCTGCCGCGCACGGCCCGGTATTGCCCCTGTATATCGTCGAACCCGAACTCTGGACACAAGCCGACCGCTCGTTCCGACACTGGCAGTTTATTCAAAGTTCACTCCGCGATCTGCAACACGCCCTGCGATCACTTGGCGGCGTGCTCCAGATCGAGCGCGGCGAAGTCATCGAAGTTCTGCGCCACTTCAAAAAACGGATCGGCCCTTTTGAACTTTGGTCGTATGAAGAGACTGGCAACGCTTGGACATTCGCGCGCGATCGTCAAGTTGTTTCTTGGTGTCGTACCGAGGGCATACGCTGGCATGAACTGCCGGCGAATGGCGTCGTACGGCGCCTGCGAAATCGCGACGGCTGGGCGGCGGCCCGTAACGCCGTGATGCAGGCACCTTGCGTACCGGCCCCGACTCAACTCCGTTTCCTCGCCTTCGCTAACGAAGAGCTGGCGAACGACCGAAGTTCGGCTGCGCTCGAAGAGCCGATCGTCGGCATGGCCTCAGCAGGTCGCGTGCAAGCCGGGGGTCGGCGCGAGGGCCTCGCCGTACTCGAGAGTTTTTTGCAGTCGCGCTCCAGTCGTTACATGCGCACGATCTCCAAGCCCGGAATCTCGGCGCGTCACTGCTCGCGTTTGAGTGCCCATATCGCTTACGGCACCCTGTCGGTGCGCGAGATCGACCAGGCGGCCGCCGCGCGCCAAGCACTGCTCGCGGACGAACCCAACCCAGGCAGCGCCGAATGGGCGCGGCAGCTGCAGGCGTTTCGATCGCGGCTCGCCTGGCGCTGTCATTTCGTACAAAAGCTGGAGCAGCAGCCCGCAATCGAATTCCGCTGCATGCACCCGGCGTTCGAGGGCATGCGCGGTAGCGAGTCACGTGCTGATTTTTTTGATGCCTGGCGCGAGGGGCGCACCGGCTATCCGCTCATCGACGCCTGCATGCGTTCGTTGCAAGCGAATGGGTGGATCACCTTTCGCATGCGGGCGCTGCTCGTGTCATTTGCCAGTTATCACCTGTGGCTCGATTGGCGACTCACGGCACCGGTGCTCGCGCAGCTATTCACCGATTACGAACCCGGCATTCACTACAGCCAATTCCAGATGCAGTCTGGCGTCACAGGAATCAACGCCGTGCGCATATACAACCCGGTCAAGCAATCGATCGAACACGATCCTGAGGGCAAATTCATCCGTCGCTATCTGCCGGAACTGCGCGACCTGCCGGACGAACTCATCCATGAACCCTGGAAAGCCGACAGCCCGCCGCGCGACTATCCGCCGCCCGTGGTTGAGCACGAAGCGGCCGCGCGAGACGCTCGCCAAAAAATGGCGCCCTATTGGCGCGGGAAGGAATTTCGCGATCAGGCGCGGGAGGTGTTCCGCAAGCTCGGCAGTCGCAACCGACCGACCGAGACCCGTCGCCGAGCCAAAGCTCGGGCGACGACTAAAGCGAAAGCCGCAACTGTTGCTACGACTAGCGCGAGCACGCAAATGTCTCTGGGACTCGACGAGGCCGACTAAGGCCCGCTTGCGCTACTGAAAAAAACGGAACAGCACCTCAGCGACCGCTTTCGGGTCCTCCTCAGGCAACGAGTGCCCCAGGGGCTCTAGCGTGACCACTTCGGCGTGTGGCAGCCAGAGCATCAATTCTTTGTTGTCAGCTGCTTTGAAGAGCGCGTCCTTGCCGCCGAACAGCAGCAAAGTCGGCGCCGTGATTTTCTTGGCGGTCGTTCGCAGGTCACGCGAAACCTCAGCCTGATCGAGCATCGCACGCCAAAGATGCGCCGGGATCCGTGCGGACTCACGTCGCATGTGGTACTGGATCTGCGGGTCTAGCCCCGGCACCTCCCACCACGCCTTCATGAAAGCGGAATCAGGATCGATGGGATCTTTGAGCACGCGGATCTCGGCATCGAACGGACCAAACGTTGGCAAATACGCTGGTGAATCGGGACTCGGTAGGCTGCGACGCCCGATGGTCGAGCCGA
Organism: Gammaproteobacteria bacterium; assembly: GCA_016874555.1. GTDB lineage: Bacteria > Pseudomonadota > Gammaproteobacteria > Steroidobacterales > Steroidobacteraceae > UBA964. The sequence continues at coordinate 44,257 of VGTW01000004.1, forward strand.
TCACCATCAACTTATCCAGGCGCTCCGGCCAAAAGGCTGCGAACGTTTGCGCCACCATACCGCCTAGCGAGTGTCCGGCGACGTGCGCCCGCGAAATCCCCATCTTGTCGAGAAACAACTTGGCATCATGGGCGTAATCGAGGCGCGTGTAGCAGCACTCGGGTTTATCGGTCTCGCCGTGACCGCGCTGATCGAGTAGAAAAACGTGATAGCGCGCGGCCAACAAACGCCCGAGCGGTAAATAACCGAGCGAGCTGTTGGTGTAACCATGCAGAAACAGTAGCACTGGTTTGCCGGGCTCACCGAGCTCAACGTACCCCATGCGCATACCGCTCGCGAGCACCGTGCTCTTGCGCTCAGCGCCCCATGGTTTGGTGGCATCCGCCGCTACCGCGCTGGTCGCAAACATTGCGATTCCCAGCAGCCAGACCAAAAAAATGCCTCGTCGCATAACTCTACCTCAACGCTTGTCCACTTGCTCTTCGCTGCGACGCGCCTTGGCGAGGCCGCGCAGCGTACCGGCACAAATCAGCGTGATCACGATCATGAATGGCAGGCCGGTGACCACCGAACCCGACTGCAGCGAGCGCAGGCCACCGCCAAGCAGCAGCGCAACCGCCGCCGCCCCCACAACGACGATCCAGAACACGCGCTGGACCTTGCGGGTGTCGGTCTTGCCGCCGGCGCTCAAGGCGTCGAGCACCAGCGTGCCTGAGTCCCAGGAGGTGATGAAAAACACCATGACGAGCACGATCCCGATGAGGCTCGAGATGTGAGCAAGCGGCAAGTCGCTCAGCATCACGAATAGTTTGAGCGGCAGCTCGGCGTCGATCAGCGCCTGATGGCCACCGCTCACGATCTGTTCGATGGCTACCGTGCCGAATGCCGTGAACCAGATCACCGAGACGATTGACGGTAACAGCACGATGTAAAACACCGTCTCGCGTACGGTTCTCCCACGGGAGATACGCGCGATGAACATACCGACGAACGGCGCCCAAGCCGTCCACCACGCCCAATAAAAGATCGTCCAATCACGGAAGAACGGGCCATCCCCGCGACCGCTCACACCGACGAGATCATCGAACTCGCGCGTGACCGCCACCACGGACTCGCCCAATCCCGCGATGATGGCACTGGTGGAGCCGACCACGATCACGAACACACAGAGCACTACCGCGAGAGCAATGTTGATCAGGCTCAGCCATTTAACGCCGATTTCCAAACCCAACACCACGGAGAGCGTGGTCACGGCGGCGATCAAGACGATTAGCAGAATCTGATTGAGCGGGCTGAATTCGATGCCAAAGAGATAACCCATACCCGCCAGCGCCTGCTGCGCTCCGAGTCCGAGCGAAGTCGCAAGACCCGCAACCGTCGCGACGATGGCAAGCCCATCGACGACATGCCCAAGCGGACCCCAGACGCGCTCGCCGAAAAGCGGATAAAGACTGGAGCGAATGGTGAGCGGCAAACCGTAATTATAGGAGAAAAGTGCGAGTGCGACCGCCACCACCGCGAAGATCGACCACGGATGAATGGTCCAATGAAATATCGTCGCTGCCATCGCAAGGTCGGTTGCGCCTTTGACGTCGCCTGCCGCGCCGCCCAAGGGCGCGGCCCCGGTCGTATCACCCACGGCCGCTATCGAGCTCGAGAAATGCGAGATCGGCTCGGCGACCGAATAAAACACCATGCCGATACCCATACCAGCCGCGAATAGCATCGCGAACCAGGCGATATTCGAAAAGTCGGGGTGCGCATCGGCGCCACCGAGGCGTACGCTGCCAAAGGGTGTCACCATCAAGAATATGCAGAACAGTACAAAGAAATTGGCCAGCGAGGCCATCAGCCAGCCCGCCTCGCGGGTAATGAACCCGAGCGCCGTGTCAAAGATTTCGACAGCAGGCTTCGGGAAAGCGATTACGAGCGCGACGATGAGCACGATAACGGCCGCCGCGACCGGAAATACTACCCGATGCACATCGAGGCCAAGCCACCGAAGGTTGTGTTCACCGATCCGATGCTCGCTGCGATAACTCGACATGTGAATTTCAGCCTTACCTGTCCTGACTGCGCTGATCTTCGAGCAGCATCTCTACGCCCTTCTCGGCCACCATCACCGTCGGCGCATTGGTATTGCCTGAGGTGATGGTCGGGAAGACCGAGGCATCGATGATGCGTAAGCCCTCGAGCCCGTGGACCCGCAAACGCGAATCGACCACGGACTCGCGCGGATCAACGCCCATGCGGCAGGCACAGGTCGGGTGATAGACGGTGTCGGCGCGTCGACGGAAGTCGTCGAGCAATTCGTCATCGCTGACCACCTTGGGGCTCGGGTAGAGTTCTTCGGTAATGATGTCGGCAAGCGGACGTGTAGCGGCAATTTGGCGTAGCAGACGACAGCCCGTCCGCGCTTCCTCGAGATCGCGCTCGGTGGACAAATAATTCGGCTTGATGCTCGGCGCCACTCGCGGATCGCTGGAACTGACATGCAACTCACCGCGACTCGTGGGTCGGCAGGAATTGAACGAAATCAGGAACGCCGAGAATGGATCGGGATTGAGAATCTTGCGATCGGACAGCGGTGTGCGCGTGTAGCTCACGGGATTGAAGTAGAGCTGCAAGTTGGGCACAGGCTTCGCAGGGTCGCTGCGGATGAACCCCCCGCCGGAGTTTACACTCATGGCGAGCGGACCACGGCGCGTCAGGAGATAACGCAAGGCCGCACGCACCTTGCCAAAGAAAGGCCCGAGTTGATCATTAAGCGTCGGCACGGTCGAGCCGTAGAAATAGCTGACGGCGAGATGATCTTGCAAATTACGACCCACCGCAGGACTGTCCTGCAGCGTCTTGATTCCGAGGGTCTGCAGCCGCGCGCCATCACCCACCCCCGACAGCTGCAGCAACTGCGGCGTGTTGATGGCACCCGCAGACAGCACTACCTGCCGCCGCGCAGTCACCTCGACTTCGCGATTTTCTTGCAGGTAGCGCACGCCGACCGCACGCTTGTCTATGAACAGGATACGCGAGGCGAGCACGTGCTTGCGTACGGTGAGATTGCTGCGCTGGCGAGCGCGCCGCAAATGCTCGTTGGCACTCGAGGAGCGCAGGCCGTTGCGGGTGTTGATCTGATAAATGCCGACGCCCTCGCCCTGCGCGCCGTTGAAATCGGGCGTGCGCGCAAAGCCGAGCGCCTCGCAGGAGGCGAGGAAGCGATCGCAGAGCGGGTGCACATCGCGCGACACGTCACTGACGTGAATCGGACCGCCGCGCCCGTGATACGCAGGGTCGCCGTCATCATGATCTTCGGCGCGGATGAAATACGGCAGCACGTCGTCGTAGCCCCAACCGGAGTTACCGAGATCACGCCAGTCGTCGAAGTCGTGACGCAGGCCGCGCATGTAAACCATGGCGTTGATCGAACCCGAGCCACCCAAAACCTTGCCGCGCGGCCAGAAACTGCGTCGACCGTTGAGTCCGGCATCGGGCTCGGTCTCGTACAGCCAATTCACGCTGTTGGCGAACAACAAACGCGCGTAACCGATCGGCAGCTGAACATACGGCCGCAGATCGCTGCCGCCGGCTTCGAGCAACAGCACACTCGCATCGGTATTGAACGCGAGCCGGCTGGCTACCACACAACCTGCGGTGCCACCGCCCACGACGATGTAGTCAAAAGTTTCCTGCGCCATCAAGCTTCCCGCGTCATCGCCAATCTCAGCCCACCGACGGCTGCTGTGTCATCTCGAGATGCAGCATCTGCCCTCGATAAGGATTGGCCCGCGCAACCTCCTCGTTGAGCTCGACCCCCAACCCGGGCTCGCGCGAGGGAATGACATAGCCGTCTTGCCAAGTAATCGGCTTGCGCAAAATGTCGGCATGGAACCCCTGCCAACGCTCGATACCCTCGAGGATCAAAAAATTCGGGCTGCAGGTGGCAAGCTGAATATTCGCCGCGCCAACGATCGGCCCGCAATAAAGATGCGGTGCAATCTGCACGTGTTGCGCCTCGGCCATTCCCGCGATTTTTTTGGCCTCGAGCAGACCACCGACGCGACCGAGATTCATCTGCAGGATCGCCGCCGCCCCAGCGCGCAGTACCCGCGCGAAATCGTATTTGGTGGTCAGCCGCTCGCCGGCTGCGATCGGAATGCTGGTCGCCCGCGCTACCACCGCCATTTCTTCGGGCGAATCGGGCGGCACGGGCTCTTCGAACCAGAGCGGGTCGGCACACTCGAGGCGCTTGGCGAGGCGGATCGCGCCCGCGGCGGTCATCTGCCCGTGCGTACCGAAAAGCAAGTCCATCTTGCTGCCGACCGCCTCGCGAATCAGGCGCACGAACCGTTCGCTGCGATCGAGCTCGTGCAACGAAAGCTGCCGCCCATCAAAAGCCGTGTAGGGACCCGCCGGATCGAATTTGATCGCCGTGAAACCCTGCTGCAGGTACTCGACCGCGCGCTCGGCTGAGCGCTCGGCGTTGTGGTAAATCGAGTCGTTTTCGCTCGCCGTCGGGTAGATGTAGGTGTAGGTGCGGATTTTCTCGTGCACCCGCCCACCGAGCAGTTGATAGACCGGCTGCCCCGCCGCTTTGCCGATGATGTCCCAGCAAGCCATCTCGAGCGCGCTCAGCACGCCCATGAGCGTCAGGTCAGGATGCTGCGTGAAGCCGCTCGAATACACGCGACGCCACATGGTCTCGATCGAGTGCGGATCTTGGCCCGCCATGTAGCGCGCGAAGACATCTTCGAGCATGCGCGCCACGAGATCGGGATGAAACGGTACACAATAGGCCTCACCAACGCCCGAGATGCCGTCATTGGTCGTGAGCTTCACGAACACGAAGTAGCGACCACCGAAAGCCGGCAGCGGATTGCCGACGACGAAGGTCTCGATATCTTTGAGAATCATGCTGCGTAGAATCCGTTGATCGACTTGAGCTCGAGAAACTCAAGCAAACCGTAGGCACCGCACTCGCGTCCGTTGCCCGACTGCTTGAAACCGCCGAAAGGCTCGGCATAGCCTTGCGAAGCGCCATTGATGTGCACACTGCCCGCGCGCAACCGGCGCGCGACCGCACGCCCCTTGTCGAGATCGCCCGTGTGCAGATAGGCCGCAAGCCCATAGGGGGTGTCGTTGGCGATGGCGACGGCCTCTTCCAGGCTCGTGAACGGAATCATCGCCAGCACCGGCCCAAAGATTTCCTCGCGGGCGATACGCATCTGATTATTGACATCGGCAAACACCGTGGGCTTGACGAAAAATCCGCGCTCAAACCCGGCCGGGCGCCCCGGGCCGCCAGTGACGAGGCGCGCGCCTTCATCGATACCGATCTGCATGTAGGCTTGCACACGCTCGAACTGGATGCGCGACGCAAGCGGTCCGATGTGACGACCGCTTTGCTGCGGGTCACCGACCTTGGTGGCCTCGGCGATGCGCTTGACGATCGCCACGGCCTGCTCGTACACGCTGGCCTCGATCAACATGCGTGTCGGCGCATTGCATGATTGCCCGGTGTTGTAGAAACAGCGACGTACCGAATTGGCGAGCGCGCGTTCAAGATCGGCATCGGCGAAAATCAAATTGGGCGACTTGCCACCGAGCTCTTGTGCGACGCGCTTAACGGTATCTGCTGCGGTTTTTGCGACATCGATACCCGCACGAGTCGAACCCGTGAACGACATCATCTCGATATCCGGATGTACACTCAGCGCGTGGCCGACCGCAGAACCCGTGCCGTGCACCATGTTGAATACGCCGCTCGGCAGACCTGCTTCGTCAATGAATTCGGCCGTCAGCTGCGCCGAGAGTGGCGCCTGCTCGCTAGGCTTGAGCACCATGGTGCAACCGGCGGCGAGCGCGGGCGCCACTTTGGCCACGATTTGATTGATGGGCCAGTTCCAGGGCGTCACCAGACCACAGACGCCGACGGGTTCGCGTACCACGTTCGAGCCATTCAAGCGGGTTTCCCAATCGAGCTGCTGCGCGGCGACGATGGTGGCTTCGATGTGATCAGGGCCGCAGGCCGCCTGCGCTTCGCGCGACATGTCGCGCGGCGCGCCCATCTCGGTGGTGATGGCATCGGCCATTTCTTCGAAGCGCCGCACGAACACGGCCTTGAAGCGGCGCAGCGCCTCGAGGCGCTCGGCGAGTGGCGTCATCGACCAAGTCGGAAAAGCGCGCGCGGCGGCGGTCACGGCAAGATCGACATCCGCCGCTGAACCCATGCGAATCTCGGCGACCTGCATGTCATCGGCTGGATTGATGACGGCAAAAGTCGCGCCGGGCTGGACGGGCGCAACCCAGCGACCGGCAATGTAGTGCTGCAATATCTTCATGAATCAGGACCCCGTGGTTGGTGTAGCTATACTGCCAGAGCGCAACGAAACGCGCGGCCCGTTGGGTGGAGCGAACGACGCAATGCGAATTATCAAAACCAGATCTTTGCTGATGACCGGGCTCATGGCGATCTCGCTGTGTTCCACCTCGCTAGCCGATGACCGCTCGGCACTACCCCGCGCAAAACCCGAGACCGTGGGGATGTCATCGACGCGACTCGCCGCCATGGGCGAATTTTTCCAGCGCGAGGCAGAGCGCGGCGCAGCGGGCGGATACACGATACTCGTCGCCCGCAATGGCAAGCTCGTTTTCTCGGCTGCGGTCGGCCTGCGCGATCGCGAGAGCGCCGTGCCGATGTCACTTGACACGCGTTTTCGAATTTTCAGCATGAGTAAACCCGTGACTTCGGTGGCCGTACTCATGCTCTACGAAGAGGGCAAATTACAGCTCGACGATCCGGTAACGCGTTTTCTACCGGCCTTCGCCGACATGCGCGTGTTCACCGGTGTGGATGCTGCGGGCAACATCCAGACCGAGCCCGCGCGCGAACCGATCACCATCCGGCATCTGCTCACGCATACCAGCGGCTTCGGCTATGGTGCCGGCTACGATCGAGAATCGCCGATTGGTCCGCTCTGGGCAGGGGTCAATCTCGGCGGCGAGCTCACGAGCGAGGAAAAAATCCGCAAGCTCGCCGCACTGCCTCTCTATTTTCAGCCTGGCACGGAGTGGCGCTACAGCTATGCGACCGACGTCCTAGGTTATCTCGTCGAAGTGGTCTCGGGTGTGCCTTTTGCGGAATTTTTGCGGACACGTCTCTTCGATCCGCTCGGTATGTCGCATACCGGTTTTTATTTGGCGCCATCGGAACTGAAGCTCATGGCCACGGTGTATCGGCGCGTGGCAAGCAACGGCAGCAAAGTCGGCAAACTCGAGCGCGTCGATGGTCCGTTCGCGACGCCACCCACATCACCGCCCGCGCTGCCCTCGGGCGGCGGCGGTCTGATCTCGACCGCCGGTGATTACCTGCGCTTTGCGCAGATGCTCGCCAATGGCGGCCAACTTGCCGGCCGCCAATACCTTGCGCCGGCAACGGTCGAGTTGATGACGAGCCAACAAGTCGCCGATGATGCGCAGGCCAAAGCCTACGGCGAAAAATGGCGCGGACTAGGATTTGGTCTTGGCGTGTCGCCCGTCATCGATTTTCGGCGTATGCCGCAGGCGAACCGCAATGGTGATTACACCTGGCCCGGCATACTCGACACCAACTGGATGGTGAGTCCGAGCACCGGCGTGGTCGCCGTGGTACTCACGCAGGTGGTGCGCGGCGCCGATGGTTTGCCGAATCGCACCTATCAAGACATGCACAATCAGGTCTTCCAGGCAATCCTCGACCTCGACCCGTTTAAAATCCGCAACCCAGCGGAGCGCAATGTTCTCTTCAACGATGTAAAGCCCTGCATTGATGTCGCATTTTGACCTCGCCGATTTCACTCCATGGTCTGAGTCCGGGCGTCGGTTTCGAACAGCACGTGCACGGTACCTTGTTAATCACGGTACCTTGTTAATCAAGCAGGCCTCGTTTTATCCTCCAGAGCGTGGGTTTCGGCGTCGGCCCCGACGTCGCCGCCAAAACCGAAACGTGGGAAAACTTAATCAAACAGCGCTAGCGCTCTGTTGCCAAGGGGAGACACCGTGAACAAAAAGATCTCGGCAGCCGTATTCGCCGCCCTCGCCTCGCAAGGCCAGAACGCCACCGCCCAAACCGGCGGCGGCGAAGACAGCCTAGGGCTCGATGAAATCGTCGTAACGGCCCAGCGCCGCAATGAAAATATTCAGGATGTGCCGATCACGGTGCAGGCCCTGACCACCGAAACGCTTGAGAACCTCAAAGTATCGACGATCGATGAATTCGTGAAGTTCCTGCCCAACGTGCAGGCGGCGTCGGCGGGTCCGACCCACGGTAACTTCTCGATCCGGGGTCTCAGTATCGGCGCCGCCGTTCTGCAAGGCGGCGGCACTGTGGGTCAATGGCCAACCGTCGGGCTCTACCTCGACGAACAGGCGGTACAGCTTCCCGGCCGTAACCTCGACGTCTATGCAGCCGACCTTGAGCGAATCGAGGTGCTGGAGGGTCCGCAGGGCACGCTGTTCGGTGCGGGCGCGCAAGCCGGCGTCGTGCGCTACATCACCAACAAACCGAAGCAGGGTATTACTGAGTCATACTTCCGTGCGGGTTACTCGACCACCGCGGGGGGCGACGAGAGCTCAAACGTGCAGGGCGTACTAAATCTGCCCGTGTCCGACAGAATGGCTGTTCGCCTTGTTGCCTATAACGACTCGCGCGGAGGCTACATTGATAACGTGGCCTCGACCTTCACGCGTCGCACGACGGATACTGCGTTCAGAGTGCGCACCGGTGGTCGCGTACCAACCGATTCTGTGGCTATCGACAACTTTAAAATTGTCCGGGACAACATCAATCCCGTTACTTATAAAGGCGCTCGGCTCGGGGTGTCTTATGATTTTAACGACAGTTGGAATGTGCTCGTCGCTCAGAGCTTCCAAGATATTGACAGCAGCGGCGTGTTCTACGAGATGCCCTTCGGCTCAGATTGCCCAGATCCGAAAAGGGAAGCCACCTGCACGCAAGGTGGTCCTCAAAATGCCGCTGTTCGCGGCAAACCTCTGGGTCCCTATCAAGTCACGCTGTTCAACGACAGTATTACTAAAGACAGCTACAGCAACACGGCCATCACCGTTACCGGGAGGGTGGGAGAGTTAGATCTCGTGTACTCGGGCTCGAGACTGAGCCGGGACAACTTCATCCAAGGCGACTACACAAACTACGCACGCGGCCTCTATGGCGTTTACTACCAGTGCACGGGTTACTCTGGCGCATCGGTTGATAAGTGCTACACACCTTCGTCGATTTGGCAGGACACTATTAATAACACCAACGTCAGTCACGAGCTGCGTCTGAGCACACCTTCCGACTGGAACATCGCCGCCATCGCTGGCGCTTTCTACGAAGAGCGCAAACTCAACGACGATACCGAGTGGCTATATAAGTCGGTGCCTGAGTGCACCATCGGCGGCCCAAAAAGCTGCTTCTTCGCTCTCAACCCCGGCGCCACGCCAAAGTTTGCAAATGCGTCATTCAATAATCCGGGTCTGCGTAATTCGTCGACGGGGTTCTTTAATGATTTCAAGCGCACTTATGAACAGAAGGCGGCGTTCCTCTCGGTCGACTGGAAACTGACCGACTCCGTGACCGTGACGGCGGGTACTCGCTACTTTGACGGCTACAACCAGATGCTAGGCGGTAACGTAGGCAGCTTTTATTGTAAACAGTACGGCACCGGACTCTCCGACAAGACCGGTATCTGTACGGGTCCCGCCACCGGGCTAGCACCCTACGGGACTAACGTTAACAATCAGGCTATCAACAGCTTCACCGATAAGGGCTTTCGAAGTCGCGTCAACGTGAGCTGGAGGATGTCGGATGACCTCCTGCTCTACGCCACGTGGTCGGAGGGCTTCCGTCCGGGCGGGTTTAATCGGGGCTCAAGCGCCGTGCTGCAGTCGGTCGATCGTAGCTCTGGAGTAGCGAAGGCTGGCACTTCCAGACAGTTCCAGATACCACTGTTCTTCAAGTCTGACGATCTCGTGAACTACGAGCTCGGTTGGAAGAGCACGATCATGGAAAATCGTGTGGTCTTCAATGGGGCGGTTTACCAGGTAAAGTGGGAAAATGCTCAGTCGGGTATATTTGCCCCGCAAGCGGGCTTCGGCAACCTGACAGTGAGCGTCAACGGTCCGAGCTACGAAACTCAGGGCATCCAGATGAGTCTGAGCGCTCGGGTCTCTGACGCTCTGACAATAGAGAGTGCGGCGTCATATAACAAGGCGGAACTCACCAATAACCCGCAGTTCATCAACAACATCGCGGGCACGCCGGGCTTCGGTAAGCCGATCACCGAATCCTGGGTCGGCGGGCCAGTGTCGGTGGCTAACGTGTTCGGCGTCGAGGGTGATCCTGCGGCGAACGCACCTGAGATTCAAGCCAACGTCCGTTCGCGTTACGAGTGGAGCGCGAACGAGTACGACTACTACTGGCAGCTCGGTCTCGTATACATGGATGACCGTCGATCCGCAGCGAATCGCTTACAGACCTTTCAGCTGAAGTCCTTCACCGATGTAAGCCTGTCAGCCGGTGTCGCCAGAGATAAATGGACAGCGGAGTTGGTCGTGAGCAACCTCACGGATCGTCGTGAGGCGGACTTCGCCTCAAGCTCGCAGTTCGTCGAGACGCGTAACCCGCCGCGTCCGCGCACGATTGGCGTGCAGTTCGGCTACAACTTCGGCGAGTAATGCTCAGACAACACAAGGCGGCGGATCGGCAACGGTCCGCCGCTTTTTTTTACTTCGTGCTTTGAACAACGAAACCACCACAGCCCTTCCCGACCTCGAAAATATTCTGCCTGTGCTGCGGCAGTCGCTGGGGTGTGGCCGATATGCCGAGGTTCTGCAGGTGGCCGATGCCTACCTAGGCGGGAATCTTGGGCATCGCGAGCTGCTTTATCTCGTCGCGGTCGCGCAGCGCATGCTGCAGCGTATTCCCGCAGCCTTGGGTACTCTGGCTACGCTGCAATCCTTTCATCCAAAGTTCTCGCGGCTCTTTCAGGAGCGTGGGCACTGTCATGTGTACACGCGCGATGCCGCAAAAGCCGTCGAAGCTTTCGAACAGGCCATTCGCTACAACCCGGCGTTGCCTGCAAGTTGGCAGGCGCTGGAGAAGCTCTATCGCATCGTGGGTCGAACCCAGGACGCAGCCAATGCGGCAGGACACGTGGCCAAGCTCGCAAGCCTGCCGAGCGAAGTAGTCGCCGCGCGCAGCATGGTGGCCGATGGCGAGTTCGAAGATGCCGAGCGCACGACGCGCGCCTACCTCGCCTCCCATCCGGACGATGTCGAGGCCCTTAGGGTGCTGTCGATGATCGCTCGCCATTTCGAATACAACACCGATGCCGAGGTGCTGCTCGACAAGCTGCTCGCCAAGTCCCCCACCTACAACTCGGCGCGCTACGACCTCGTGCTCACGCTCGTGGATCTGCACAAACATCAACGAGCTCGTGAACAAGCCGAGATTTTATTGGGTGCCGAACCGCGCAATCCAGGCGTCCGTGTCACTTATGCAGGGATTCTCATGGCACTCGGACAGGTCGATGAGTCGATCGAGCGCTATCAGCAGCTACTTAAGGAAATGCCGCGAGATGCCGAGCTGCACCAGTCACTCGGCCATGCTCTCAAGACCAACGGCGAGGCTGCGAAGGCCATCGAGTGCTATCGGAGGGCCGTCGAACAGCGCCCCGATTTTGGCGAAGCTTACTGGAGTCTGGCCAATCTTAAAACCTACCAGTTCCCTAAGACCGATCTCGAACGGATGCGTCACTTCGAGGCGCAGCCCTATCTGCAACACGCCGACCGGTGCCACCTGTGTTTTGCGTTGGGTAAGGCGCTCGAAGATCGTGGAGAGCATGCCGAGTCTTTCAGGTATTACGAGCGCGGCAACGCCCTCAAGAAAGAGGGCAGCCTGTATCGCGCCGCGGCGCAGGAACGTGCCGTGCGCCGGCAGATAGATATCTGCACACCCAAATTCTTTGCCGAGCGACGCGGCTGGGGCTACCCAGACGCCTCGCCGATCTTCGTGCTGGGCCTGCCGCGCGCAGGCTCGACACTGCTCGAGCAAATTCTCGCCTCGCACTCGCAGGTCGAGGGCACGATGGAGCTCGCGAACATACCGCGACTCGTAGGCTCGCTAGGTAGTGGCGAAAAATTCGGCGACACACATTACCCGGGTGTGCTCACCGAACTCACGGCCGAACAATGCCGTGAGTTTGGCGAAGCCTATATTCGTGACACGCGGGTATACCGCAGCGGCGCACCGTTCTTCATCGACAAGATGCCGAACAATTTTCGCAACATCGCGCTTATTCAGCTCATCTTGCCGAATGCCAAGATCATTGACGCGCGGCGCGATGCCATGGATTGTTGCTTCAGCAATTTTAAACAGCTCTATGCGAACGGACATCCGTTCTCGTACGGCCTCGAAGATATCGGCCGGTATTACCGCGCCTATGTCGAACTGATGACCCATTGGGACACTGTCCTGCCCGGGCGCGTGCTCTGCGTTCGCCACGAAGAGGTACTCGCAGATCTCGAGAGCAGCGTACGCCGCATCCTCGATTATTGCGGGCTGCCCTTCGAGCAAGGCTGCATCGAGTTCCACCGCAATGAGCGTCGCGTCCACACCGCCAGCGCCGAGCAAGTGCGACGGCCCATCAATCGTGATGGCGTCGACCAGTGGCGCCCATACGAGCCGTGGCTTGGGCCGCTTAAAGAAGTGTTGGGCCCACTCGGCCGCTGATCAGTGCGTTGTCTCGATCCGATCGAAATCTAGCGTCCGGTCTTCTGGCGATGAGTTGATCGCAGCCACCCGCTCGCGGTGGGCGTAGAGCAGATACGCGATGCAGGCGAGATAAATGGCCACCACCACGCTACCGATCCACTGAATGCGTAACCACTGCGTCTGGAACATTACCGCGAGCGCAAATAACAGAACCACGTTCATGGTGATGTGCCTGGCGCGGCCGAGACGACTGACCGTAAGCCCTAAGTTGTCGCTGTAAAGACGGATCAGACTGTCGAGCGAGTTGATCACGAAAGTGATACCGACGACGATCATCGAGAGATTCACGAGTCCTGCGGTCGCGATCGCATTCACGTGATAGTGGTAGAGCACGGCAAACCAGATCGCGATCGGAATCGACGGAATCGTCAGCAGCGCGAGCAACAATTGCCAAGTACGCAAGCCCCCGACGAAGCGTGACGTGAACTGCCCGATCATGATCGACCAGGCAAACCACCAAAAAAGATAAAACTCGTGGTACTCGTTCATCGGCAGCACGAATTTATCGAGGTTCTCGAAGTATCCACTGATATCGAGCAGATGCTCGCCCAAGATTGTCGGCGTCATACCAGCGTAAATGGCCATGCCGACGATCAACGTGAGAAACAACCATACCGATCCAACGCTGAGAAAGCGTAAGAATTTTAAATCAGTCGCTGATATCGACGCCAATAAAATCACCGAAAGAGCGATTAGATAAAACGCAGCGATGACCGTCTTGCCGTCACCCGCCGCCGGGATGTAACTCGGCAGGTAGCTGAGAAATAACGAAGCCGTGAACGCACAGGTGCCGATGATCACAATATTATTGAGCCACTTGACGGCAGGGATCTCGAAAAATCCGACGCGTGGCTCGATCACACAAAAGTAGAAACTGGTCAGAAAGTAAAACGACCAGATCATGAATCCCCAAAAACCGAATTCGATCGCAAGCGGGTTGGTGAAGGCGTACTCCGGATTGGCAGCCGTGTCGGCATAGACCGGAAATTCGGTCAGCGGGAACATGATCAGACCGACGTCGAGCCCGGAGGTGAAGAGGATCGCGATGAACGTGAACAAGGGCACCGGGGTCACCCCGACGCAGCGAACGTCGCCCCATTTCCAAAGACAGAATGCGACCAGCGACAAGACCAGCAATACACCCACCGAGATGATGATCGTCAGCACCGCCCACCCCGTACTAGATCGCCCCTACTGGAGATAAACCCTACCACGACCGTAACTCGCCGAAAGTCGCTATGATTAACTCGTTGATATTCGGGGGACTGACTCGTGCAAGAGAACGATAAAAACGCGTCAAACGCCTCACCCACCGTACCCGTCGCGTCCGACTCCGCTTTCACGCGTTGGTATGTGCTGTTGGCCATGGTTGGGGTCTATGCGCTCAGCATCGCTGATCGCTATGTGATCTCCACCCTGCTCGAGCCGATCCGTCTCGAACTGCAACTCACCGACTCCGGAATAGCCTTCCTCACCGGTGTGTCGCTCGCGCTGTTTTATGTACTGTTCGGTTTCCCGATGTCCTGGCTCATCGACCGCTACAGCCGGCGAAACATCATCGCGCTCTCGGTCATCGCCTGGTCGGCCATGACCACATTCTGCGGTCTTGCACAAAATTACTGGCAACTGCTGATCTCGCGTATCGGTGTCGGAGTGGGTGAGGCGGGTGGCACACCTGGCGCGAGCTCGATTCTCTCCGATTACTTCCCGGCCTCGCAGCGACCCATGGCGCTCACCGTGTTCGCGCTCGGCGCATCCATCGGCGCCTGGGTCGGCGCCGACGTCGCCGGACAACTCGCCGACCTTTACGGCTGGCGCTCGGTATTTCTTTGGTTAGGCATTCCAGGCGTCATCTTTGGGCTGCTGATTTTCTTCACCATCCGTGAACCGCGCCGCGGGCAACTCGATCTTAATGCAGCCGAACAAGCGCCGGACTTTATGACCACGATGCGTTATCTCTGGACGCAGCGCTCGGCAGTGCACGTGATGATCGGCAGCGCCCTCACCGCACTCTGGGGCTGGGGACTCATTTGGTGGACGCCAACCTTCCTGATGCGTAATTTCGGGCTCACGGCGGGCGAAGCCGGGGCCTTGACCGGCCCGATGCACCTGATCGGGGGCAGCCTTGCCACCGTGTTCACCGCCTGGTTGGTAGCACGCCCCTCCATGGCCGACCCGCGACGCGTGGTCTGGCTGATGGGCGCCGTCATCGGCATGGCCTCGGTCGTCTCGTGGTTCATCTACACCAGCCAGTCGCTGGCCACCATCGAGATCCTGTTCTGGATCTTCATCCCCGCGATCTATTTCTACATCGGGCCCTGCTTCGGCCTGCTGAACAATCTCGCTGAACCCCGTATGCGGGCCATCTTCTGTGCGTCGACCTTGTTCGTCGCCAATGTGGGCAATCTGATCATCGCACCACAGCTCGTCGGCTGGCTGAGTGACTCGTATATCGCAGACGGTATGAACAACGCCGAATCCCTGCGCAGCGCGATGCTGTGGCTCGTGCCCACGGGACTCTGGGCCACCTTCCATTATTTTTGGTCGGCACGGCAAATCGTCGGCGATCAAGTACGGGCCACGGGCATCGATCCGATTGCCGAGGCTCGTACATGACCGGGTGGCCCCTGATCTTGCGCAAGGCGCTATGGGTGGGCTTGCTGAGTTGCTGCGCGTCGATTGCGAACGCAGCCGGCGGTACGCTGCGTATCATAACTTGGGCCGATTATGTGCCCGCTGATGTAGTCGCGCAGTTCACCAAAGAAACCAGCATCAAGGTCGAGGTTGCGCTCTCCAATAACGAAGAGATGATCTCCAAGTTGCGCGCGACACGCGGCGCGGGCTTCGATCTGGCCCAACCCTCGCAAGATCGCATCCTCGGACCCCAACAAGAATTCGGTATCTACAAGCCGATTGATCTTGCCAAGGTTCAGGTCGATCGTATTCAACCCGATCTGCTCGCGACGGTACGTCGTAACGCCACGGTCGGCGGCCGTCTCTATGCCCTGCCCTATGTTTGGGGGGCCGAAGGACTGGTGGTCAATACCAAGCGCGTGCAGATCAATGATTATCTCGATCTCTGCCGTGCCGATCTGCGCGGTCGTACTTCGGTGCGCTTGCGTCGTCCGACGTTGATGGCCTTCGCACTTGCGATGGACAAAGATCCGTTTGCGCTCTACGGCGACACCAAAGCCTATACCGCACTGATGGAACAAGTCGGTGCGCGGCTCATCGCCTGCAAGGCCAACTTCCGGTTCTTTTTCGACAATCGCGATCAACTCCTGAACGGCATGCGCTCTGGCGAATTGCACGCCGCGATGATGTGGGACTCCGGCGGTTGGAAACTCAACCGCGAAAATCCCGACATCAAATTCATTGCGCCGAAATCGGGTGCGCTCGGCTGGCTCGACACCTACGCCCTGCCGGCGCGCGGCAAGAACGAGGCGGCAGCCTACGCCTGGATCAACTTCACCCTGCGACCCGAGATCGCGGCGCGCATCGCAAAGTCCATTGGCAATTTCTCGGCCGCCAAGGGCGCCGATCAACTCACCGATCCCATGCTGCGCGCACAGTTCGCGGCGAGCTTTCCGCAGGGCTTCCAGAGCGTACGCTGGTATCCGGCGATCCCGCCCGGTCTCGAAGAAATCGAAGGCCGCATACTCGATCGCGTTAAGGCGGCCAAATAAATCGCCGCTTGCATGACGACCTTCGATCTCGAAACCAAGGCCCTCAGCAAGCAGTTCGCTACACACACCGCGGTCGATGCGCTGTCGTTCGGCGTTGAACGCGGCAGCTTTTTCTCAATCCTCGGCCCCTCAGGCTGTGGCAAAACCACCCTGCTGCGCATGATCGCGGGGTTCATCGAACCTGACAGCGGCGACGTTGAGATCGGCGGTCGCAGCATGCGCGGCGTGCCACCCAATCGCCGACCCGTAAACATGGTGTTCCAGCAGCTCGCGCTGTTTCCGATGATGTCGGTGGGCGAAAATGTCGCCTATGGCCTCGCGAGGCGCGGCGTCTCGCGTATCGATCGCGAGCGCAAGGCGGCTGAGATGCTCGAGCGTGTCGGCCTGCCGGGTTCAGCCGCGAAGCGGGTCGATCAGCTCTCGGGCGGACAGCGTCAGCGCGTTGCCATCGCACGCAGTCTCGTAGTCGAGCCTACGCTGTTGCTGCTCGACGAACCGCTCGGTGCGCTCGATCTCAAACTGCGCGAGCGCATGAAGATCGAGCTCAAACAATTGCAAGCGGCGTTCGGTACCACCTTTCTCTACATCACCCACGATCAATCCGAAGCACTCGTGCTCTCTGATCGAGTGGCCGTCATGAATAGCGGCCGCTTCGAACAGCTTGGAACGCCACAGGAACTCTATTACTTGCCCACGACGCCCTTTGTCGCCGGTTTTGTCGGCGCCAACAATCGCATCGACGGCCAGGTGTCCGCGATCGATGGCGACCTTGCAGAGATTCGCTCTGCAGCAGGCTGGACCGTGAAAGCCCGTCGGCATGGCACGCTCAAGCCGGGAGATGCCGCAACGGCCTTCGTTCGCCCCGAAGTCGCAGTGCTCGCTCGCTCGACGGCCGACCTTGCGCTCGCGGAACCGGCAGCGGTGCATCAAGGCACGGTCGAGAGCCTGCTGTTCGATGGCGCCAATTCGGCGGTGCTGCTGCGCGAGCAGGCGAGTCTCTGCGAATTCCGCGTGGCTCTTCCGCAAACCGGACGCTATGCCGACTTGAAGGTGAACGAACCCGTGTTCTTCAGCTTCGCTGCGGACCGTGCCGTGTGCTTTGCCGCCGGGTCTTCCCATGGCTGAGGCCACGGCCAGCGCCTCGCAGCGGCTTGTTCTTTGGTTGCTGCTGGCGCCGGCGCTGATCTGGCTCTTCGGGCTGATCCTGTTGCCGCATCTCGATCTCGCCCTGCTGTCGCTACGCGAACGCACAGGCCCGGGCGAATATGCCTTTGGGCTGGCGCAATA